>DAOORH010000021.1:0-17986 GCA_035389145.1 Cellvibrio sp. | reverse complement strand
GCTTCGGTCTCGGCTTCTAGATCAGCTAGGTATTGCTCGCGTTTTTCATCGTCTTATCTCCAAAGCCCCAGCTCAGAAACCGAGCCAGAAAAATATCTTGCATGGATTTCTCAACTACAGATTGCGCAACAATTTGATTTGGTTATTCCCGTTACCGAGATTACCAGCCAATTGTTGCTAATGAATAAAAGCCGCCTCAATACCCTTAAACTCCCTTTTGCGGCTTATGAAACTGTTATGCAATTGGCCGACAAAGGTAATTTGGTGGAATCTGCACTAAGCCTTGGCGTGCCCTGCCCGCAATCACAGCGATTTGCCTGTGCTGCAGACTTAACTTTAGATGATGTTAAATTCCCAGTGGTGCTCAAACCTTGCCTCTCAAAAATTTTTACAGCGGATAAATGGATTGCTACCACAGTGAGAGTCTTGCACTCAAAAGACGACTTGGTGAAAACACTCGCACGGGATACTTACCTGAATAATTCTGCGTTTATGCTGCAGGAGTTTATTCCGGGCCATGGTGCCGGCGTGTTTTGTTTGTATCACCACGGCAAACCGCTCGCCTTTTTCGCGCACGAACGCTTACGCGAAAAACCACCGCAAGGTGGTGTGAGCGTGCTGAGCCAAAGTGTTGCTGTTGACCCGCAATTGAAAGATTACGCAATTCGTTTATTAAACGGCGTGCAATGGCATGGCGTGGCCATGATTGAGTTTCGTGTTAACCCGGAAGGCAAGGCCTATTTAATGGAGGTGAACACTCGCTTTTGGGGATCGCTTCAACTTGCGATTGATTCTGGTGTGGATTTCCCGGCGTTACTGGTTGAGGCTGAACGAACGCAGCAGACTACGGCGGTTTCTAGCTATGTGTTGGGGCAGAAACTTCGCTGGCTTTTAGGTGATCTAGATAGCCTGTATATATTTCTAAAATCTCCCACCTCTATTTCGCAAAAGATCGCGCGCCTACTCGCTTTTTTAAGGCCGCACTTTTTTAAATGCCGCCATGAAATTAATCGCTTAAATGACTTTGCGCCCGCCAAGTACGAATTCACGCTTTATATTAAGCAGTTGCTGGGGCGCTAATCATGAAAAGCCGCTTAAAATCTTTTGTAAAACCCGTTTTGGTATCGCTCGCAAGCCAATTTGGCCCGCATGCCACCAGCAATAAAACACCTAAACTTTGGGTACTGATGTATCACCGAATTCTGCCGAGTTCCGACAATCGTTTTCAGCAAGAAGAACCCGGAATGCTAGTTCGCCCAGAAAGTTTTGCGATGCACTTGAAGGAGATAAAACGTAACTTTGATGTGATGTTTTTGAGTGACTGGGTTAAAGCCAAGCAAAGTGGGGAACCGCTCCCCGCAAAAGCCTGTGCGGTTACCTTTGACGATGGCTGGCTGGATAATTTTGAATTCGCGTTACCTGCCCTTAAAGCCGAAGCCGTACCCGCTACCCTGTTTGCGGTTGCCGAAAAGATTGGAACCGATTTTCAGTTTTGGCCGAATATAGTTTCTATGTTGCTGCTAAATGGCGCAGGTAGACACCTTGCCAAGCAACCTTTATTTAGCCACTTAGAATCCCAACTGAATTCGATGGCGGCGCAACCGAGCCGTGATCAGATTGCGCATATTATTTTTCAGCTTAAACAGCGTTCTGACGCTGATATTTTTAACGCGTTAAAGGATATTAATTGGCGCAGCTTATGCCCCGATGAGATTCCTCCCGCATTAATGAATTGGGAGCAATTAAATAGTATGCAGGCATCTGGGCTAGTGGAAATTGGCTCACATACCTGCACCCACAGGCGCTTAACCAGCGCGCTTACATCTGCCGAGCTTGAGCACGAAATTGTTAATAGCAAAAAAATACTCCAAGCGAAGCTAAACGCACCCGTAGAGTTATTTTGTTTTCCGAACGGCGATTACAATGCTGAAGCGCTCTCGCTCGTAGAAACGCACTATGCAGCAGCAGTGACCACTAAGCGTGGCATTAACCTTGGTGATTCTGCAACTCACACAACCAAGCTACATGAACTCACACGCATTGGCTTACATGATGAAGTCAGCCATACTAGAACCCTACTGCGCTCTCGCCTTTCTGGATGGGTATGATGTACTTGGACGTAATTTACAATCTGCATTGCTGGATACGCTTTTAATGAGCAGCCACACCTATGCACATGACAAAGGTTCTGTACTAGACCGCTTTATGACAAAGCTGTTCGGTTCCTTTGTCACGATTTTTACGATTCATAGGCCTACGCCTATCAGCGGTGCATACAACGGGCTTGACGAGAAACTACTTGAAAAATGCTTGGGTTATGCCAAAGACCGAGGCTATCAATTTCTCTCTATTGACCAAATTGTTGCGGATGCCGCACAGGGCGTTCAATACAAGCAACCAACTATTTGTTTTACACTTGACGATGGATACTCCGATCAAGCCAATCGCTTATTACCGCTTTTATTAGCCGAACGTGCATCGCCAACCTTATTTGTCATCACTGATTTTATTGATCAGCAGCTTTGGCCCTGGGATGCAAAATTAACCTATTTAATTTGGAACACACCACTGCAATCGCTTCACCTTGTGATTGGGGCGCAGACATTATTGTTTGATTTGTCGTCTACCAACAAACGTGTCGCTGCACGCCGCGAAGCTATTCAAGCGGTTAAGTTATTAGACCCTTCGCTGCACGCGGCAACCATCCTAAATATCGCCAAGGCTTGCCAAGTTTCTATCCCTGAATTACCCCCGATAGAGTTTGAACCTGTTAGTTGGCAAGTACTGCGTGGTCTTGAAACACAGGGCTTGCGAGTGGGCTCTCATTCTCAGTCACATTTAATTTTTAATTCCGCAACTGAGGCGACCATAAGCAGCGAGCTTGAATACTCCAAACAACGGCTCTCAGCTGAGTTAAAAAATCCGTCCTCTGTTTTCTGTTATCCATTGGGTACCCGCAAGGATTTCTCCGTTAATCATATTGAACTGGTTAAAGCAGCTGGTTTTAATTCTGCAATTTCCACCATTTCAAATGTTACTACTCTAAGGTCTATTCAACAGAGCCCTTTTCAAATTCAGCGAATTGCGTTCCCTAGTACCTTTGAGAAATTTGTTCGCTACACTTCGTGGAAAGAAGCATTGCGCAGCAAGCTCCCATTTTAATTGGCTCCCCCTCTGTTTTCATTGAACATTCAAACAAGTACAACTTATGACGCATTCATCTGGCCACAATGATCTTTTAATTGGCGAAGTACAAAATTATAAATCACAGCTAAAACAAGCAAAAAAAAATAAGGCTGAAATTGCGGTTCAATTTAAGAATGCAGAGCCAGGTTCAGACCTACACACAGATTTAATTGCGAAAATGCAAGTAACATCTGCGGAGATTAAGGCAATAGAATCTTGTTTAAAAAATGCTGAAAAGAAATTGCTAGATGACAACACCAAGCCTATCGAACTAAAACTTCCACCGCTATTGACCATAGACCCCGCACATAACTGGCAGGGAGATTTTAGCATTCATGAAATAACGTCAAACCAATTGGAAAGTTGGTATGCCTTTGTTAGCACAATGCCTAATGCCACTGCATACCATCAAAAAGCATGGGCAGATGTAATTTTACAATCCTTTGATAACCCTACGCGAGTATGGGCTGCATTTGATAGCCACAACAATATTATTGGCGGTATTGCGCTCACATTTTTTAGTAGTGCCTTGTTTGGTAAATTTGCGGTATCGGTTCCTTATGTTAATTATGGTGGTGTTTTAACAGCTTATTTTAATATTGCACAGGCTTTACTCGCCCACCTACCCAACATATGTACGGATGAATCGCTTTCTCATATTGAAGTAAGAACGATGCAGGAGAATCTTGCCCGCGATAGCTCTTCTAAAAAAGCCTCTATGATTTTAAGCCTACCGAAAAGCAGTGAAGAGTTGGACAAAAACTTAGGGTCAAAAATTCGCGCCCAATATAAGAAGTGTGAAGAACATGGGCCTGAAATTCGCTTCGGAAAAATTGAATTGCTAAATGATTTTTATGCCGTTTTTGCTCGCAACATGCGCGACCTTGGAACGCCAGTGTACGGCAAGAATTGGTTTGCCAATATAATCAATTCGACAGCAATAGACTCGACCTTGGCTGTTGTTTACATCCATGAAAAACCTGTATCGGCCGGGTTTCTGGTTGGCTATAAAGGAATGCTAGAAATCCCTTGGGCATCTACTGTGAAAGAAGCTAATGCATTTAATACAAATATGTGGATGTATCGAAAAATTCTAGATTTTGCTATTGAGAAAAATTTTGATTTTTTTGATTTTGGTAGATCCACGCAAGACGCAGGAACTTATAAATTTAAAAAGCAATGGGGGACAGTGCCTTTTGTTCATCACTGGTATAAGGTTTTGCCGAATGGAAATAGCGATGCACCAGAATTAAACCCCGACAATCCTAAATTTGCATTAATGATTGCCGCATGGAAGATGATGCCCGTTTGGTTAAGCAGGATTGTAGGGCCAAGAATTATTCGGAATATTCCTTAATCCCCGAATGGTACTTACTTAAGAAGGGAGTCGTCATCCTCGCTTGCGGGGATCCAGCAGTTAACAAACTACAATCAAGAACTGGATACCCGCTCGGCAACTGCTCCTGCGTTGCTCTACCTCCTGCGTCCATGCAGTCGTACGCGAGTATGACGACTCCCTTTTTGCACGAAGTATGCTCAAATTGCGCTGAAGTAAGTGCCATCTCCCTAAGGGCAACTTAATACTTTTTATTTACCAAACCACTTACGAATTTTGTAGAGCATTTTTAAGATAGGGTTTCTTACCAAAATTACCGTGTTGAATTGTGCGGTTTTGTTTGCCAAGCTGGCCTTATAATTTGAATTCTTACCATTGCCCGCCATAAAATCATAAAAATCAATTTGATCAGATTTGAATGCAGCTTCAATTTGGTAACCAAAGTGCAAAGTTCCTAAGGAAATACCTTTTGCAAAATCCTCTAGATAGCCCGACTGCAGGTTATAGACTCTTCCGTTAACCCTTATATCTAGCACAACAGAAATAGGCTGTTTATCAATAGTCATTACCGACAAATCCACGCTATGCCCCTCTTTCACCAACCCTTCGAGAAGCAGGCAAATAAATGCAGCATTTTTACCTTGATAGCAAGGCTTACCCCATCTTCGCTCATGAAAAACATTAATAATTTCTATAAAGTGATTTTTATCTGGCCAGATATTTTGTATTTCTAACTGCCCTAAAGCGTCTAGATTTTTTCTTCGGTTATACAACTTAAGCCGAGTATTTGCGCCCAGCGAGGCCAAATAAGAGGGGAATGTGTGATTACTTACATCGATACCATAGGTGGTATTTTTATCTGCTATAACAAAATCCCACTGTTGAAGCGAAGCAGCTTGTTGTAATGCAAAAAAATCAGCGGATTCTGCAAGAACGTCGGGAATATAAAACTGGTCCCATTTCGCAATAGCTATAGCGTTCAAATAGGTTTTAGCTGCACCCACTGAATCATTGTTAGATTTTTCCGGCAAAAAAAAGTATTCACTGCGAATACTTGGGGCGGCCGAGGTAGATATACCGAGTGGGAATGCAGTGACAACGGGAATAATTCTTTTTATGTTTTGCTTGTAGCTATAGACCGACTGATTGAGATTGCCTTCAAAGCACAGCTCTATTGCCGGCTCATTACCCCAGATAGTTTTCCACGCGTGCAGCCAAGAATAGGATCTGAATAATCCGGGGTAATGCTCTAAAGAAAAGTAATCGGGCAAGTTATTACCAAACTTTGTAAAAACCAATGAGAACGCAGAAACCTCTTTTGCTTAGGTATGGAGTCTAGACCTAAGCAAAAGAGGTTAAGCCATTAAATCGCTATTTATTTCTTTAAGCGCTTTTTGGCTTCTGCAAGATGCTGTTGAATTTCGGTATTCTTAGGAGCAAGACTTAGCGCTCGCTCTAATAATTCGTAACCTTCTCTTACCTTGCCAGTCTCTACCAAAATCCAGCCATAGGTATCAATAATCGCAGGATTATCGGGAGCCAACTTATAGGCCTTTTCTGCAAATTCAGTCGCTTTTGGATTTTTCTGCTCGTAATAAAGCCACGCTAAATTATTCAGAGATGCGGGCGTGTTGGGTGCTAGCGCTAGTGTTTTTTCATACCATTTGATAGCTTCTGCGGGATCCTTTTTGTTTTGCGCATCTACCGCCATAAGCAACGCTGACTGCGCACTCTGAGGCAACTTAGCAGACCAATCATTCGCGAACTCAAACAAGAGATCGTCTTTATTATTCCTTTGATAGTGACTGTAGATTGCAACGGCAACCACTTCCATAGGCTTTTTAGACCAAGAGCTCTTGAACATGCTGAGTGCCTCTTCAGGCTTGTTTTCCGCTGCTCTAATTAAACCTTGTAGGTAATCTCGCTCAGCGGCAACATCGGTAGAGGCTGAGAATTGATCCAACACTTTTTGTGCCTCTGGGATATTTTTCTGCGCGATCTCTAGTTGAATTAAACTCGCAAGAATATTCATATTTTCTGGCGCAAAGCTAAGCGCCTTTAATATCATCTTCTTGGATTCTTCGGGCTTATTCTCTTTAAACAATAGGCTAGCGTATTGATTGTAAACATTCGCCGCTAGTTTCTTAAGTTGCTCTGCTTTACCACTGCGTTCCAACGCTATATCTATATGCTTTACAGCATCAGCGAATTGGTTCTGATTCACCAAAACTTGCGCAAGTACAACCGAAGGCTGCCATGCATCTGACTTAGCTTCTAAATCCTGCAAAAAAGAAACGGCTTCTTTGCTGCGATTTAATTTTTGCATTAACTGAAGCCAATCAGAGTATGCAGCAACTTGTGAAGGGTCTTCTTGCAGCAACAATTGCCAAGTATTAACAGCCTTTTGCAACTGACCTTGCACTTTATAGACTTCAGCTAAGCCCGCATAAGATAAGTTTTTTTCTTTATTTTCTTTTTTCGCTAAGGCTTTTTCAAATGACTGCTGGGCCAAAGTATAGTTTTTCTGAGTGAAAGCGAACCACCCTTCTAAGAATAAACCGCGAGCCTCACCAGGATAAGTTTTTTGATAGTCTGCAATTTCACTTTTAACTACCTCCGGCTTACCTTCCTGAAATAGGGCTTTAAAGTAAGTCTGCTGTATTAATAAATCCTGTGGCTGCTCTTTGTAGGCTTTTTGTAATTGACCTAAGCCCAGCCCAGGGTTTTTCATTGCAAAATCGCGCTTAGCTAAGGAGAGACGTAGGCGTTGCTGCTTAGGATTCAAGGCCAAACTTTTTTCAATCGCCTTTTGCCCTTCCTCACTGGTGTTGTCTTTTTCTAATAACGCCAAACCATAGGTTGCCAATATTTCTGCATTATTTGGCTGACTTTCCACACTCTTTTTCAGCATTGCGATGGCTTCATCCATTTTGTTACTACGGAATTTAGCGAGCGCTGCTGCCTGAATAATTGAAGTCGATGTGGTTTCGGGATCGATGAACTGATCAAATAGTTCAATAGCTTCTTTGTTTTGCCCTTTTTGATACTCAATCAAACCCAACAACATTGCAGTGTTTTTGTCTTGCGGGAACTGTTCACGAAGTTCTTTCAGCGTTTTTTCAGCGTCAGCAAATTTTCCTTGGCGGAATAATTCCATAGCATCATTGAATTTTTCTTGGGCTTGATGACTCTCAGGGTTAGCCTCCGCCAAAAGCTTTTGGTAACGATAAGCTTCTCCAGATTTACCTTGCCTAATCAAGGTTTCAGTGAGCTGGCCCAACACTGACAACTTGTTTAAGGTAAACATATCTGTGTTCGGCAGTATTGATAGTGCCTTTGTAAAATACTCTTCTGCTGCGGCAAGGTTATTTTGACGGAGCTGTAGATCTCCTAGTGTCATGAGGGCTTTGATATTTTCAGAGGCACCAATTAATTGGTTCATTGCATCTTCGCTCAACGCCGTCGTACCACCTTGCGCAAATGATGCCTCAGCCTTAACAAGACTTAATTCTATTTTTTTCGTATCTAAGCGCTCTAAATCTACCAGAACTTTAGTCAACTCTGTTTTATCACCAAGATATATGTTGGCTCTCGCCATCAATATTTGCTTTTGCAGAGAAGCTTCTATGTCATCTTTATTGGGGCTGTATGAAGAAAGAATATTCAGCGCTGAGCGAAATTTTTTATTCGCAACATATGCCTCTGCCAGCACCAAAGAGACTTCGGGCATTTTTTCGGCCATGGGCTCAAGCATGGTTTGCGTTGCATTAAATGCACCCAGCTGATTGTATATTTTAGCAAGGACAATAAAACTTTTGGGATCGCTTGGATCGTTCTTAATGGCATTTTTAGCCTCAAGAATAGCTGCACGAAATTGCCCCTGCGCGCTATAAGTTTCTGCAGATTTTATAAAGCGAGCTGCGTCTTCTTTATTTACACCTTTATCATCGCTGCAGCCAATAAGGCATAGACTTAAGATCAGCAGCAATAAAAGAGGCGAGAAAAAACTCAAGGGTCTCTTTATGGGATTGTTTGTGGTTCCTGCACTCATGGTTTTTCGCCTCTTATTGAGCTACCCGCATCTAAAATTTAGTTAGAAACTATAGGTTAACTTTATACCCACTATATTTTCATCATAGGTTGCTAAACTGCTTACGGAATCGCGGATGTATTTTCTAATAAATACATTCGTCGAAAGCTTATTTATAAAGCGGTGACTATAGGCAACCTCATAGCTTTCATCGCTAAAACTCTGTCTTGCGGAGCTGAAGTCAAAGCTTCGCTCATTGGAGCGATAACTCATCGATAAAGTACCATTGCGACCAATTCTGTAAGAAGCATTTGCTCCTAAGGTATCGACAATGGCGTCTTCAGCTAACGATTGATAATTTTCTTTGCTTCTTCCTGCTGAGAATCCAATGGTGCACCTTTCACAAACCCAATCGGTAGACCAGTGGAGCGAAGCTTCAGTTATATCGATAATATCTATGCCATTTTCAGAGGTTGTTGTTGGAGTACCGCCAAACATTGCCCCATTACCTGATGACGAATCGCTAACTCTACGACTTAAATCCAAGCCAAACTCATTGAATGCGTTCTCATAGTTAACGGAAAGCTGATAGTTTGGGCGAGTGAACTCTAGATTTTTTGACTCTTGAGCAACTCGATTTATACCCGCCGAGGCAGAATAACTTAGATGCCTGAGTTTGGTAGAAAAGCTGGCAACTGCACTCTCTAATTTGTAATCAAAAAGTGGGCTGATATCAAACGACACCTCGCTTGAAATGAGAGCCAGCTTAAGGCTGCTAATTTTATTAATTTCACGCTGCCACGCCAACTGACCTGCAACTTGTGATGAATCTTTTTTTTCTTGCTTGTCGTAGGCTACATCTGTAAAACGCACAGACGCTTCTACAGAGTCGGCTTCTGAAGGGCGCCAACGCACTGAAGGCATTACCGACAAGGTGGAACGCTCTTCTCTGTTAGTGGAAATATCAATCGCATCTGGAGCATTCAAAAGTGACTCATTATTATGAGCAATATTTAAATGCAAAGGCTGGTAGTTATTACCAATGTCCAACTGCAAGCTGCCCACCAAACTCGTATAACTTGGCTGTGAATCTTCAGTGTATTGTTGATCACTAACTACATAGCCTGCGGACAACACAACGAGTTCGCCTGAGTATTTTCCGCTGACGCCAACCTCATAGAGATTTTGCTGCTCAGATAGGTTTGAGTTGCCTACCTGTTGTCCATACTTCCTTGCGTTATCTGTTCGTAGCGTCGATGCAGACAAATCCACATTAAAAGCATCTGAGCCAGGGGCGGCATAAACCGGCGGCACAATGAAGATTAAACCAAAGAGTTTGCGCACTTTCATTCCCTGCTCACCTCGCGTTAATTATTAAAAATCAAACCGGCAAACTTTTCTTTGCCCACAGCATCAACTGCTGCAAGAACTTCATCTTTCACAGCTTTGCCAAAGGGCACAACTAATACCGCATGATCACAGTACTGGGCTAGAATTCTCGCCTCAGTAGACTGCTGAATTGAAGGCGCGTCTAAAATAATAAATCTATCTGGGTAACGATTTTTAATTTCTTGAACTAAAACTTCCATACGCTTAGAACTGAAAAATTCAGCTGCGGACTCACTGGAGCCACCAGATGGAATGACTCTCAAACGCTCAACGCCACTGGGATAAATAATGCGCTTTAGCTGGATATTGCTATCGGTAAGGTATTGAGTAAGACCCAACTCAACAGGGGTGACTATGTAGCGATCAGCTGAAGACCCATATGGATTACAGTCCACATAAAGTGCAGTTTTGTGCAGATCCAGCGCAAATGTCGCTGCCAGATTAAAGCCTACAAAGCTTGAACCGCCCTCACTACTAACTGACGCAACCAAAACAACAATATTGTCTGATTTACTTTTTTGTAAGAGCTTAATTTTTACTTCTCTTAGCGCGTTCAACAATTCCCGTTGGCGCATACCCGCAAAAATCACCTTTTTTTCATAAAGCTCATCTTGTGACCAAAGTGCAGGCAGAGCCATGTTTTTTATCTGCTCTTTTTTTCGGTGCTCATCAACGGCCGTTTTAACCAAGGCTCCTGTCGATTCAACCAAGCCGTCATCTATTTCTTCTATAAGCTGTTTTAAGTTGAGCTCTTTATTACGATCCATACTTATACCCTCGCCACTAGCCAGTAACTAGCCAATAGAACATATAGAATTAACGAGCCAGTTGTTAACGCAAGAATGGCGATCATATCCTTTTTTAATAAACGCTCACCCAAAGGGGTATTGTAGTGAGGAATAACACCTAGGATTCCGATTTCAGGCGGTAACTGAGCCTGCAGTACACGCGACATGCGAATGTGCGGGTCAACAACTACAAATGCGATTAACAAAACAATTGGCAGCAGGAGACCTAAAATAGGCCCTAAAATTGCGAATTGAAAAAAACCTATTCCGGTAGGTTTCAAAGGAAATACTGCAGGATCTTGAATGCGATAGCTCACGCCTTGCCCTTCTATATCCAAGGTCATAGAAACACGAGCAGCATTTTTTTTCTCTAACATATCCTCATAAACCTTGCGAGTTACATTGTAGTCTCTGGTTAAATCTGAGTACTGCGCTTGGCCCGCCGCTACCCGTTGAGCGCGCTCTTCTTCTTGCGACTGCAACCGAACCAGCGATTCCATTCTTCTTTTTTGCGAACGCAATTCAACATCTGCCACCGAAAGCTGTTTGCGCAACTCTTCGTAGAGTGGATTAGCGATGTTTTCACTGTTGCTATACACCTGACCAGACTCTTCCATTTTTTTTATGCTTGCGTTTAATGTAGTTAGCTGCGCTCGTGTAGAAACAACATCTGGGTAATCTTCTTGATAATCCATTAATAACTTTTCTAGCTGTGTACTTAATGCAGCGCGGCGCTGTCTTAAATCATCGGATACGCCTTTCCCTTGTTGATACTGACCTTCATTGCCCAACTGTTGCTGCAAAGTGTTCACCCTTGCCTGAGATTCCTCAATGGTGATTTTCAAGTTTTCAATTTCCGATCTCAGCCCGGCTAAACGCCCCGTTACAGTTTCTCTGCTGCCGTCTAAATTCTCAGAGTTAAATTCTTTTAGCTTTTCTTCTGCCAACTCTAACTGATGCTTCAGAGACTGCACTTGAGCATCTATAAAGTTATATGCACCCAAGCTTTCTTCACGCTTTCTCTTCTCTGTATCTGCCAAAAAAATATTAACAATAGCGTTTAACATTTCAAATGAGTTATCTGGATCACCTGAGCTAAAAGACAATTTAAAAATATTATTTTTATCGGCTTTAACCTCTAGGTTTGCGCGTACACCTCGAATGACTCTATCCTGATCTTCAGGCGACATATCCTTTTTTATCAGGCCGCGATCTTTAGCCGCAGCCTCCATTACGCCACGACTATAGATGAACTGTTGCGCCTGCTCCGAGCGATCTATCTTTGTCATCTCTGCCTTACCTTCAAGGAGAGACCCTACAATTTTGGTGGTATCTGCAATTAGTGTAATAGACGTAGAATATTTTTTTGGCCAGCTCATCCCCGTTAATAAAACAGCAAAACTTACACAGATAAACACACCAACAACCCAAAATCGGAATCTAATCAGTTCCGATTTTAATGCGCTTAGTAACTCTTTTAAATAAACCTTATCCATGAATAGTCTCTAAATTAGAATGAACGTTCTGGAATTGTCACGATATCCGATGGCTGCAATGGGTAGTTAGTTTCTACTTTGCCATCCTCCAAAATATCTTCTATGTAAATAGGGTAAACTTTTGTCTCATTATTCACTTTGCGATAAAGCTTTGCCTTGTTAGACGAGGCAAACTCATTTGGACCACCCGCCATTAATACCAAATCGAGAACGGTCATACCCTCACGATACGCTATGGATTGAGGGCTGCGAACAGCACCCGTAATTCTCACGCGAAGTTGAAAATCTGAACTACTAGGGTTGGTGACGATAACAGTGACCTGTGGCGTACGAACATAATTAGTCAATGAATCTACTATGTTGGATGACAGTTGCTTGGTAGTTAAATTTGCCGCAACAATATCGCCAACCAAGGGCATAGAAATTTTTCCATCCGGCCTAACAGGAACAGATAGAGATAACTCAGCATTCTTCCAAACGTTTACCTGCAAGATATCACCCACACCAATTCGATATTCGTCTAAAACACCGCGATCAGAAATAGGAGGCATATTTACTTTTTTGGAACTGCTGCAAGCGGCAAGTAGCATAGTGACAAATACCAAACCTAAACACACAAACTTTTTCATAATGTATTCCTTGAGAACCTGAGGTTAGTGGACGCCTTTGCCTAATAATATAATTTCAACCGTCTGAATCATGATTAACATATCCATCAGAAAGCTGTGGTTTTTGGTGTAATAAAGATCATATTGCAATTTGTTTTTTGCATCTTCAACAGAGGCGCCGTAGGGATACTTCAGCTGGGCCCAGCCCATTAACCCCGGCTTAACTTTATGGCGCGTATCATAGAAAGGAATCTGCTGTGAAAGATCGGTCACAAATTCGGGGCGCTCGGGCCGAGGTCCAACAAAACTCATGCTACCCGCAAGCACGTTATATAACTGTGGTAATTCATCTAGGCGGGTATTACGAATAAAAGCCCCCACTTTCGTAACACGTGCATCATTTTTTTGAGCCCAGACAGCGCCGTTTTTTTCTGCGTCTTGACGCATACTACGGAATTTATAGATACGGAAATGACGCCCATTCAAACCAACTCGAACTTGGTGATAGAGCATAGGCCCTGGACTTTCCAATTTAACTGCGATTGCTGTCAGTAGCATGAAAGGCCACAGCACCAGAAAAAATGTAGCCGCTAAAATTAAGTCGAATAGGCGTTTAGCTATGAGGCGGCGCTTCGAATACTTGAAGCCATCTGAATAGAGCATCCAACTCGGTTGCAAGAGGGTTATATCAATTTTGCCTAACTCTCGCTCACAAAAACTTAGCGCATCGCAAGAGGGAACTCCTGCCAATTTGCAATCCAAGAAATCATTCAACGGAAAAGCAGCATCACCCTGCGCACGACGACGCTCATCGGGTGACACCACTATCTCAGAAATGTGTGAGCCTTTAACAAAATCCAACCAGCTGTTAGGCAAAGGGAGAATGGTTTTTTCATCGACCTGAACATTCTCATTGGCATTGGGGACGCAACCAACCACTTCAACGCCTAGAACATCCACTTCGGGGGAAAGATCTTCCAAAAGTTTCTTTGCACGCGCGCCAGCACCATAAATGACCACTCGGCGCTTAAGCTTTGCAGTATCAACAACCAGCATAAAAACAATGCGGGCCAAAATCACGACAATACTTGCCAGGATTACGCCCCAAAAAATAAAGCCTCGAACTATAAAGTCACGAGGCAACAAAAGATCCAGTAAATATAAGCTGAGGCTTCCCAGAAAAAAGAAACTAACAACCGTGCGCAACACCATACTGCGGAAACCTTCGCGAACCATCGCGAGGTATACCCCCATAGATAAAGTACAGCAACTCAGCACAAATGAAAAAACGACAAGTGGGGGCCAATCAAAGGGGATTAAAGCAAACGTGGAATCTACGCTGGACATACTTTCAATGAAGCTCAATGCAAGCCAAGCGGCTAACATCAATAATGCAGCTTCCATCAAACCTAAGAAAAGGTAAGGGAGGTGGACATAATGTTTGTTCAAGCGAATGTAAGACAACTTCGGATCCTTCACGCTAAAGTGATTTTTGGTGCGTAACTCCACATAGACGCAATAAAGGTCAACGCAAAGCGAAGCATTATAGCGAGTTTTATGACAAATACTCGACCTTCGACAAGCTTATTCCGTCAGTTCGTCGATGGATTCTGTATTTTTCAGAAAGAGCGACGGAAATCCAGCTTTAATTTCAAATTAGACGGGCACTTGTGATAAGTTATCGACCCTTTGGATACTACTGACTGCTAAGGAATTAATCTATGTTCGCCAGCAATCCCACAATCTGCATTATCGGTTTAGGCTATGTCGGCCTTCCCCTCGCCGTTGAATTCGGCAAAAAGACAAAAACCATTGGCTTTGATATCAACCAAGCGCGAGTTAATGATCTCTTAAAAGGCATTGATAATACGCTTGAGCTAAATACCGATGAATTAGCCGCTGCCACCAAGCTGAGCTTTAGCACCAATGAAGCGGATATTAGAGGCGCAGATGTCTATATAGTTACTGTGCCCACCCCAATAAACTCCAGTAACCAGCCAGACTTAACACCTCTTGAGAAAGCATCTGCCCTGCTGGGCCGTGTGATTGCTAAAAATGCAATTACCGTTTACGAATCTACCGTTTACCCTGGCTGCACTGAAGAAGTCTGTGTACCCATTATAGAAAAGACGTCAGGCTTAACGTTTAATAAAGATTTCTTTGCGGGCTATAGCCCTGAACGAATTAATCCGGGCGACAAAGAACGCCGTGTTCACAACATCATCAAGATCACATCGGGCTCAACACCTGAAGTTGCTGAATATGTTGATCAGCTTTATCGCAAAATTGTTGTGGTTGGAACACACAAGGCAAGTAGCCTAAAGGTCGCCGAGGCCGCGAAAGTCATCGAGAATACCCAACGTGATTTGAATATTGCACTCGTCAATGAACTCGCCTTGATTTTCAATCGCCTTGGAATTGACACTTTGGAAGTACTTGAGGCCGCGGGGACCAAGTGGAATTTCTTGCCATTTCGCCCAGGCCTAGTAGGCGGTCACTGCATTAGCGTAGACCCCTACTATCTTACTCACAAAGCGCAGCAGGTAGGTTATTACCCAGAAGTAATATTATCTGGCCGCCGGGTAAATAATAGCATCGGCGCCTTTGTCGCCGACTCGGTCGTAAAAATGATGACCAAGCGCAAAGCCCACGTTGTTGACTCTCGCGTGCTCATATTAGGCCTAACCTTTAAAGAAAATTGCCCTGACTTACGCAATACCGGCGTTATCGATATTATCGAAGAGCTAGCAACATACAACACAAACGTCGATATTTACGACCCTTGGGCAGACCATAAAGAAGCTCACCACGAATATGGCATAAGCCTTATAGATGAGCCCAAGCTCGGCACCTACGACGCCATTATTATCTGTGTTGGCCATGATAAGTTTAAACAAATGGGCGCTGAGGGCATACGCGCACTAGGCAAACCTAGCAGCGTTTTGTTTGATGTTAAGCACATTCTCCCCAAAGACAGCGTAGACGCTCGACTTTAACTAAAACGATAAGGTTTTTATGAAAACTCTTGTAACAGGAACTGCAGGTTTTATTGGTGCCGCCTTAGCTCAGCGGCTTTTAGAGCGCGGCGATGAAGTTGTTGGTGTAGATAACATCAACGATTATTACGATATAGAGTTGAAAAAAAACCGTTTAGCGCGCTTAACACCCAACGCCAACTTTACTGATGTTCGCTGCAATCTTGAAGACAAGGCAGCCATTGACCAGCTTTTTAAGATCCATAAGCCGCAGGCTGTGGTCAATTTGGCCGCCCAAGCCGGAGTGCGCTACTCGCTGGTCAATCCACAGGCTTACATAGACTCCAATATCACCGGCTTCTTAAATATACTGGAGGGGTGTCGCCATTTTGGTATTGAGCATTTAGTCTACGCCTCCAGCAGTTCGGTTTATGGCGCCAATACCTCCATGCCATTTTCCGCCCAGAATAATGTCGATCACCCTGTTAGCCTCTACGCCGCCAGCAAAAAAGCCAATGAATTGATGGCTCACACATACAGCCACCTTTTTAATATCCCCACCACCGGCCTGCGTTTTTTCACGGTTTATGGCCCTTGGGGTAGACCTGATATGGCACCCATTATCTTCACCAAAAAGATTTTAGCGGGCAAATCCATTGATGTTTTTAACTATGGCAACCATCGCCGCGACTTCACTTATGTAGACGATATTGTAGAGGGGATCATTCGCACACTGGATAAACCTGCAGCCACCAACCCACTATGGACAGGTGACCACCCCGATCCGGCCACATCAAAATCGCCCTATAGAATTTACAATATCGGCTCCAATAACCCCGTGGAACTATTGCATTTCATAGAAGTGCTTGAGGATTGCTTGGGTAAAAAAGCGGTCAAAAACCTGCTACCCATGCAGCCGGGTGACGTGCCCGACACCTACGCAGATGTTGATGCACTTATTAAAGATGTGAATTACAAGCCAACAACTTCCGTTGAAGTTGGCGTAGAGCGGTTTGTGAAGTGGTATCGCGATTACTATCGCGCCTAAATCTATTAACTTCTGGCCCTAGATTATGACTCAGCACAAAATCACTCACGCCATGACCGTAGATGTGGAAGATTACTTTCATGTTGCCGCTTTCAATAAGGTTATAGACCCTAATAGTTGGGATACTTGGCCATGCCGCGTAGAAGCCAATACGCACAAGTTATTGCAGCTCTTCGATGACAAGAACATCAAGATCACATTTTTCATCTTAGGCTGGGTTGCAGAGCGCTACCCAGAACTAGTGAAAGCGATTCGCGCGCAGGGTCATGAAATTGCCTCCCATGGCTATAGTCACCAGCTGATCTATAAGCAAAACCAAGACGTTTTTCGTGCAGAAACAGCAAAATCAAAACAGATTCTGGAAGATTTAGGCCAAGCACCCGTAACAGGCTATCGCGCAGCCAGTTACTCGATTACTCGAAAATCCTTATGGGCCTTGGATATTTTGGCAGAATTGGGATTCACTTGGGACTCCAGTATCTTCCCTACCCGTCATGACAACTATGGAATCCCCGGCAGCCCCGAAGAGCCCTATAAAATCATTACCAGCAACGGCAACACGCTTACCGAATTTCCATTAACAACCGCCAAGGTTTTTGGCCAATCTGTACCCGCTGCAGGTGGAGGTTACTTTCGCCAATATCCCTACGCGCTATCGCGCTGGCTATTTGAACGGGCCAGCCTGAATCAAACCAAACCTCAGATTTTCTATCTGCACCCCTGGGAAATTGACCCCGACCAACCGCGCGTACCCAACGCTAGCTGGTTTAGCAACTTCCGCCACTACACCAATCTCAAGCGCTGCTTACCGCGCCTTGAGCATATGATTGATGATTTTAACTTTGGCACCATCAGCCAAAGTTTGGGGTCAGTTTCGGTTTCAAAAACGATCAAGCTAAATGATCTTTTGGAAGATATTAATCCATAATCCGTAGTGGACGCATTTCGACTATACCAGTAGAATCGCGCCTCACTTGCTATCCCCCTCCTTTGCACCCATAGCTCAGTTGGATAGAGTAGCGGCTTCCGAAGCCGTTGGTCGCAGGTTCGACTCCTGCTGGGTGCACCAATTTCTTTATGATTCAATACAACAACTCTGCATCTTTATGAAAGTGTTCCACAACAGAAAC
>DAOORH010000020.1:0-18086 GCA_035389145.1 Cellvibrio sp. | reverse complement strand
GCATCCAAATAATTCAGCGCAATGCGCGCATCAAAATGTTCAGTTAATTGATAGGTGCCATTAAACTCAACGCCTTTGCGCTCAGTGCCCGCTGCATTCACGTAAGTGGTGCGGCCATTAATGGATTGATCCACTACCAACTCATCGCGGGTTTCAATATTGAACGCCGTCAACGCCAAGGTGAGATCTTCATGTTGATAATCCACGCCAATTTCTTGCTGACGATTTGCGGCGGCATCCAAACTATTATTAAAACCTTTATCGCCATTGGTGTAAGCCATTTCAGTAAGCGTTGGCGTTTCAAAGCCATTACCTATAGCCGCATGCACAGAAAAGCTGTCATTGATTTGATAACGTGTTGATAAGGTTTGCGAACTGCGATTAAAGGTTTTATTGCCGCTGTCATCCGCATTTTTATCGAGAATAACAAAATAATCATTTACCGATAATGCGATATGCGATTGGCGCGCACCTAACAACCATTGCCACTGCGGAGTCGCTTGCCATTGCAAAAGTGCGTAAGCATCACGGTTATCAGCTTGGCCTAATTCATCACGGCGCAAATCACCCGCAATGCCAGCGTTATTAACATAACCTTTGCGCGCATCGTTCATGGCAGACCATTCGCCACCCAGCGTAAAACTCAAGGCTTGTTTGGCGAAGTTAAAATCCCAGGTGTAGTTGCCATTGCCGCCGCTAAATTGACGGCTTAAATCCACCACGCCGCCGGAGTTTGCTAAAGCATCGCCGCGCTGCGCAAGAAATTGTTGAATGTCACGCTCGCCTTGCCAGAGGGCAATTTGCCAGCGCTCATCTCCTTGAGTTTGGCGCACACTAAATGCATGTTGTTGATGCGAAATTGATTTGCGCGTATTAAAAAATTCAGCACTGCTATTAACTTGATATGGATCAGCTAACCATTGCGTTTGGGTTAAACCCAACGGATCTTGCAGCAGCGGTGCGTCCTCTTTATCAAAACGATATTGCGCCTGCACGCCGTTATCCAAGGTGTAGTAAACCTGCGCGCCCAATTGCTCGCGCTCAGCACTGGCGTGGGGGCGATTGCCTTCGGCATTGAGCTTACTTGCCTGAATACGTACACCTAAATTGGCATCGCGGAATTCACCGACAATATGATGCCTAGCAAGGCCATCTTCATCGGCAGTTGTATCTATAGAGACTCGATTAACTTTCGGCGCAGAGGTTTGCAGATTAATCACGCCGCCTGCACCATTGCCATAAAGTGCCGCCACTGGCCCGGTCAGCACACTGACTTGAGTAACGCCATCTAACACCGCGCCGGAAAACTGGCCTTGGCCATCGGGCATACTGAGCGGAATACCATCAACTTGCAGATCCAAACCGCGCACACCAAAAGCCGAGCGCGCGCCAAAGCCACGTAGCGTAATACGGGTATCTTGAGCGTAATTTGAGCGGCTATCGGCCTGTACGCCATTAATACCTTGCAGGAGTTCAGCGGCATCGGCACGGCTGCCCGGTTGAAGCTGAGTAGCATCCAATAATTGCGCACCCACTGCGGAATCTCTAACGCGCTCACCCGTGACAACCAAGGTTTCTATGCCCGTTTGCGCGTGGGCCACACAAGTTACAACACCTAAAAAGCCAAAACAGCTCGCGATTCTCTTCATAGCAACTACTCAATAAGAACAACTCAACAAGAACAATGGTCGCGATCCTAACCTATAAGAATCATTAGCTCATGCTGTTTTTTAGATCAAAACAACTCTAGCGGTTATTTATTGAGTTCTATACTCAATGAAACACAACATGAGCAGCACGCCTTAATGACTCACTCTTTCAATAAAGACATCCAACTCTTGCAGCGTCAATTCCTTGAGAGCCTGCCGCAAAAAGCCCACCAACTGGAAGATCTCTGGCATCACCTGCGCTACCTGCGCTGGAGCGAGCAAGGCTTTAAAACCTTTCAACAATTAGCCCATAGACTGGTCGGCTCTGGCACCAGCTTTGGCATACCGGAAGTCAGCCAAACAGCACAATTGCTCGATCAGTATTTAATGGATTACCAAGAACTTGGCCAACCTATGGGTGGCATTGAGTTTGAGATGATCGACCAAATGGTGAATGTGCTAGGACGCACGCTCACCAGTATTAATGAAACGACGAATTTAAATGAGATTGTGGTGCCCGCCAGTACGGGCGAAGGCAAATATATATTCTTAGTGGAAGCAGATCATCCACTGTCAGCCTTAATGATTGTGTATTTGCGCCAAGCGGGCTTTAGTGTGCAGCACTTTGATTCTGCGGCGGCTTGCATCCAACAATTAACAATACAATCACCCCACGCTGTATTAATTGACCCAAACTTTATGAGCGATGGCAGTTTAGGTTTTGAAGCCATTACTCAAATTAAAGCGCGGGTTGCGCAAGATGTGCCGATTATTTTTTTATCTGCACGCACGGATATGCACACTCGCTTGCGCGCTTTACGCGCGGGCTGTGCCACTTACATTACCAAGCCGATTGATTTTACTATTTTGGTGAATACCTTAATTCACAGCATAAAAACCAGCGAAATCACCCACAAGGTTATGATTGTGGATGACGAAGAATTAGTCGCAAATTATCACGCCGAAATTTTACGCCATGCAGGCATGGACGTTATTTGTATCTCCAACCCCATGCAGAGTTTGCAGCGCGCCGCTGAATTTAAGCCGGATTTAGTGGTGCTAGATATGCATATGCCAGAGATTAACGGCATAGAATTGGCGACACTCTTGCGTCAACACGAACAGTTTTTATTGCTGCCGATTATTTTTGTAACGGCCGATACATCAATTCGTTTGCGTCAATCGATTGAGAGTATTGGCGTAAATGCTGTGCTCACCAAGCCAGTGGATATGGGTGCATTGGTTAACGCCTGTGAACGCGCCATTACCGATACCTTTGCGCTAAAAAATCGCATTGAATCTATTACGCAACGCGCGCAACACAACCAGCAAATTACCCGCAGTTATTTTTTTGCAGCTATAGATAACGAACTACAAGAAGACCATTCACACCAAACACCCACTGCGCTTTATTACGCAGGTTTAGATTTAGAGGAAAGTTTTTATACCGCTTATGGCCCCGCCGGGGCAGCTAAATTGCACGAGCAATTTTGTGAGCGCCTAGCGCATATTATTGGCAGCGAAGAGCAGTGGTCAGACCTTGCTAATTTTGTCGCCTGCGTTTTAGTGGGCAAACGCAGCCGGGCACAGCATCACCTACGGGCGGCGCAAATTGCAGAGCATATGTCTAACCAAGTGTATTGCCTTGGCGAAGAAGTCTTTGTGATCAATACCCATATTGGCGTTCACTATTTGGATACCGAAATGGGCGCCGTTAATTCAGCGCTGGCCAACGCTGAAAAAGCCTACGAGCTTGCGAAACAAGCGGTTTCCCCACCATCGCCCCCAATTGATTCTGTAGCCACAAGCGCTCACGACATTAGTGATGACGAAATCGCAGCCGCCACCTCTGGCATAAGCTTTAGCGATCACTTACCTGAAGAAAATTTGCGCATTTGCTACCAACCCATGATCAGCCTTGAAAGCGATCATATAGAACATTACGAAGCGCTAGTACGCTGGCGCATTAACGACGAAGAACTCATTCCTGCTGCAAAATTTTTACATTACCTAAAACATTCCAGCATGCGGGTAGATTTAGACCGCTGGGTTTTACAATCGGCGGTTACCGCGATTACTACTGATAATTACGCGCGCGAAAATGCCAGCTTATTTATTCACTTATCGGATGAAACACTCGCACAAAAGTCCTTCTTTTCTTTTGCAGCCAATGTGCTGCGCAGCTCACGCTTACGCGGTCAACGGCGCTTAATTTTTATCTTCGAAGAACCTTGGGTTGCACTTCACCCCATTGATGCTGCAGCCACCATTAATGCATTGCACAATATTGAATGCGGTGCATGCTTGTCCCACGCGGGCACCAGTGAATCCAGCGCCGATATTATTGAAACCTTAGGGTTTGATTTTGTGCGCTTAGCACCCTCGCTTACCTCTCATGTTGTCAATGACAGCGAACATGAACAACAACTCGCCAGACTTATAACCGCTGCAAAAAACTCCGGTGCAGAAGTTATTGCCACGCAAGTTGAAGATTCCAAAAATCTTTCTACGCTCTGGGTAAATGGCGTGCGTTTATTTCAGGGGTTCTTATTGCAATCGCCCGATCAATCCATTCAAAGTCATAAAGATCTGGATATTATTAAGCAGTTTTTTGTGCCGAATAATTAGTTATCAGCACGTTATACCTCTAATAAAAACGGGCGCTGCAATAGCGCCCGCTTTTTTATAACCCACTCAGCCTTAACTCACCTGTACTACAATTTTTCCACGTGCGCGACCACTTTCACTTTTTTCGTGAGATTGAGCTATGTCTTTTAACGCGAACACACTGTCGATCACGATTTGAATTTTTCCTGCATCAATTAATTTAGCTAACTCAGTTAACTGCACCGCACTTGGCTGAACAAAACAGAAGAAAGGTTTTACACCATGCTGCTCTGCAGTAGCGGCTTCTGGTGTACCAACAATAGAGACTAAACGGCCACCGCGTTTTAACGTCTGCCAAGATTTTGCCAAGACCTCACCGCCAAGCGTATCAAAGACCACATCCAAATCGCGCAGCTGCGAAAAATCTTGTTGGGTGTAATCAATCACTTCATTTGCACCCAAACTTTTTAACAGCTCCACATTGCGTGTTGAAGCTGTGGTGTAAACATAAGCGCCGCGCAGTTTCGCCAATTGAATTGCAAAAGTACCCACGCCACCCGCACCGGCATGAATCAATACGCGCTCGCCCGCTTGCACATTGGCCATCTCATATAAAGATTGCCATGCGGTCAGTGCCGTTAAAGGCACCGCAGCGGCTTGTTGCCAATTAATGGTTTCTGGCTTACGCGCAATCTCGCTGGCGCGCACGGCGATATATTCAGCATAGGTGCCATCGCGGCTAATATCGGGGCGGCTGTAAACGGCATCGCCGATTTTCCAGCCAGTGACATCTGCGCCAAGCGCAGTAATTTCGCCCGCAAAATCCCAACCCAAGGTCAGCGGTAACTTGTGCGCTAAAAAGCCTTGTAGATAGCCTTCACGCACTTTCCAATCCACAGGATTAATACTGGTCGCATGTATTTTTACCAGCACTTCGTCGGTATCAATAGTGGGCAAGGGAGCATCTTCGTAAGCTAAAACCTCGCGGTTTCCGTAAGCGTGGATGCGTACAACTTTATGGCTGGTGGTCATGGTAAAACTCCTTAATGGTTCAATTGGCAATCAGTAAGCGCAGTCTAGGGGAAGCAGTTGCACTTGATTAGCCTAGCGATCCGAACTAGATTGTTTCCACAAAGGAAACAATAGGTGCCCGTATGTCCATCCCCCTAGAGCGACTGCCCGGTTTAATTCTCTTCGCCCGAGTAGCCCAATACGGCAGTTTATCGGGTGCAGCTAAAAGCCTTGGCCTGAGCCGATCGGCCGTGAGCAAGCAATTAACCAACTTTGAAGCGCAAATAGGCGCGCGCTTAATTCAGCGCACCACCCGCAAACTCGCACTCACCGAACTGGGCGAACAAATTCTGCGCGAGGCACAGCGAGTAGAAACTGCGCTCAATGCAGTGGAAAGTATTACCGATAACTTCCGCGAGCAAGTACGCGGCAAGCTGCGAATCTCCTGCTCAACGTCTTTAGGGCGAGTGCTTTTGCTGCCCTTGTTAACCGAATTTTCGGCGCGCTACCCCGAGGTTGAATTGGAGTTAGGGTTGGAAGATCGCTTTGTGGATTTAGTGGCCGAACAAGTGGATGCCGCCATTCGCATTGGCCACCTGCCCGATTCATCCTTAATCGCACGCCGCTTGGGCGAGCTTAGCTGGCAAGTCACCGCTAGCCCTGCTTACATCGCCCTTAGTGGTGAGCCTCAAGTCCCCGCTGATCTCGCCCAACACGCTTGCTTGTATTACCGCAACAGCAGCCGCGCCATGAACAATTGGCCATTCATTTGCAGTGAGGATGGATCCAGTGAAACCGTTAAAGTGCAAGGCCCTCTCGCCATAAACGATGCCTGTGCCTTGGTGGATGCAGCAATCCGCGGCTTGGGGATTCTGCTGATTGATAAGGCATTGGTAGAAGAACCCATCGCAAAAGGTCAGCTAATTCCACTACTGAAAAACTACCCACCCGCGCCCGGTTTTCCGGTTTATGTTGTCTACCCAGCGCGCGATTATTTGCCTGCAAAAACTATCGCTTTTGTGGATTTTTTAATGGAATCACTCAAACCAAAACTCATCTAAAAAGCCGATTTTCTCGGCCTAAATTTGCCAATAAGCCCGTTTACTTATACTATTGCGGCTCATTTTGTGTTTTTTGCTTATAGATGAAACAAGATCTAGTGCAAAGCGCTCAGCGTAAAACACGCACAAACACAAAAGTCTCGACTTTTATTACTAGAAAGTCATTACAGTCTCTCGCAACAATTGGGGCTGTTTTTGTTTTAGCGCTGTGGTTAATTCCCTGCCTTTATAAACACCGAGCCAACTTTTTTAGGCCCAGCTTTTATTAGCTAGGCGATGTATTTTTTATTGATTAGCTTCTGGAGAGCATGATGACAACCTTGATGAACACTTACGGCGCAAGAACCCTCACCCTGGTTAAGGGCGAAGGCAGCCGAGTGTGGGACGACAAGGGTAATTCATATCTGGATGCTATCAGCGGTATCGCCGTTTGCGGTTTGGGCTATTCTCATCCCGCCGTTACCAAAGCCTTGAGCCATCAAGCCGCCACCCTGATTCACTGCTCCAACTACTACAACATCCCCAGCCAACAAAAGCTGGCGGATTTGCTTATCCAGCAATCGGGCATGGACAAAGTTTTCTTCTCCAACTCCGGCGCAGAAGCCAATGAAGCTTGCATTAAAATCGCACGTAAATACGGCAACGAGAAAGGCGTGAAGAACCCCGCCATTATCGTTATGGCTAATAGCTTCCACGGCAGAACCTTGGCGACCTTGAGCGCTACCGGCAACCCCAAAGTACAAATTGGCTTTGAACCCTTGGTGGAAGGTTTTATCCGCGTCCCTTTTGATGACGTAGCTGCCGTTGAAGCCGCCGCCAAAGAACACAGCAACATTGTCGCGATTCTGGTTGAGCCAGTACAAGGCGAAGGCGGTATACGTGTACCCGCGCCAGATTACTTGAACAAGCTGCGTGCAATTGCCGATGCCAACGACTGGTTATTGATGCTAGACGAAATTCAAACCGGCAATGGCCGTACCGGTACTTTCTTCGCCTACCAACACAACGGCATCCTGCCGGATGTAGTCAGCACCGCTAAAGGCTTGGGCAATGGCGTACCTATTGGCGCTTGCTTGGCACGCGGTAAAGCGGCCGAGGTTTTACAACCCGGCAACCACGGCACCACTTTTGGCGGCAACCCTTTAGCAACTAGCGCTGGTGTTGCGGTGATTGAAGCTTTGCTGGCCGAAGGCTTAATCGCAAAAGCCAAAACCTTGGGCGACAAATTATTAGCCGATTTTAAAACCAAGCTCGCAGGCAACCCCAAGGTTGTTGAAGTGCGTGGCAAGGGTTTAATGATTGGTATTGAACTTAACGCACCTGCCGCCGAGCTGATGGATAAAGCCCGCGCCAAAGGTATTTTGATTAACGTAACCTCAGTTAACACCATTCGTTTGCTGCCTACTTTCATCCTCACGGATGCAGAAGCCGACGAACTGGTTACCAAAGTGGTTGAATTAGTAACTGAGTTTTAACAGCGCGGGGGGTGACCTCCGCAGTAATGAAGCGCGACTTTCACACTTTTCCAGCCGCGCGAAAACGAGAAGAGCATTATGGTTCCCTCAAAGGCACCGAGACATTTTTTAACCCTAGAAGACGTTAACCGCGACGAGCTTAATCACATCATTAAGCGCGCGATTGAACTCAAGGCACTGCAACGCAAAGGCGTTGCAACCGAAATTTTCAAAGACAAAGTGCTGGCGATGATTTTTGAAAAATCATCCACCCGTACTCGCGTCTCTTTCGAATCTGCCATGGCACAAGCTGGCGGCCACGCGATTTTCCTATCCACCAAAGACTCGCAACTCGGTCGCGGTGAACCCGTGGAAGACGCCGCGCGCTGCATCGCTAGCATGGTCGATATGGTGATGATCCGCACCTTTGCCCACACCACCGTTGAACGCTTTGCAGAATTTTCGCGTGTGCCCGTGATTAACGGCCTCACCGACGATCATCACCCCTGCCAATTGCTCGCCGATATTCAAACCTTCGTTGAACAGCGCGGCACTCTCGCAGGCAAAACTGTGGCGTGGGTTGGCGATGGCAACAACATGTGTCAAAGCTATATGCAAGCTGCCGAGCTGTGCGATTTTGAATTGCGCATAGCAACGCCCAAAGGTTTTGAACCTTGGGATCACATGATTGAAAAACACAAAGACCGCGTACAACTTTTTTCCACTCCACAAGAAGCTGTTAAAAATGTTGACTTGGTAGTCACGGATACTTGGGCGTCAATGGGCCAAGAAGACGAGAAAAAACAGCGCGAGAAAATTTTCAGCGGCTACCAAGTTAACCGCGAACTCATGAGCCACGCCAAAGCCGACGCGCTCTTTATGCACTGCCTCCCCGCCTACCGAGGCAAAGAAGTCAGCGCCGAGTTAATGGACGACCCAAATGCGGTAGTCTGGGAAGAAGCAGAAAACCGCTTACACGCCCAAAAAGCACTGATGGAGTTTTTGTTTAATCAGTGATGGATGATAGAGAAATGAACCCGCCGATGGCGGGTTTGTTTTTATTTCAAGTCAAGAAATACTTAAAAGATTGCACACTTCAAAAAGCTCGGATAGTATTAAAACCCTGTTCGGTAGTCGAACTGCTCTGACGGCACAATTACTTTTATACCACTCGCGATATCACCTTCTATCCCACGTCATTTAGAAGACATCGCATCTAACCAGCTGTATTTAGCAGCGGTGAGGTGTGAATGCCTTTAAAATCAAAATACACTCTACGTTTTATTTTAGTTATATTCATTATCCTTGGATTTACAATTTCTGGGATATTGTACTTTGTCTATTCAACCGAAAAATCTGTAGCAGCAAACCATTTATTACTCTTGTTCTCACCGCTTATTTTAAGAGTCACAATGAACTTTTTTCCAAATAAAACTGATTGAGAATTAAATATCGCAATTCGAAAGCCGTTACACATTTACTTACTGTTTTAACTGTTGGACTGCGTTTCGTAGCCCAACCTAAGAAAACGAAAAGCACTCCGTCGTCATCTTCGCGTAGCGGAGATGACGAATCCCTGAATAAATAAATTTAGAAGCAAAGTTTTAGATGCACATTTTTTTGCAATACACACCCATAACTACTGATAATGTCGGCTAAACCATAAAATCAATTTAAGGAAATCTGTATGAGCGGTATTGATATATTAGGCCTTGCCATGTTGGTCATAGGTGGGCTTTGGCTTATTATTGAAGCATTTAAAACAAGTATATTGTGGGGGCTAGGCTGCTTGATAATCACGCCTGTTTCCTTAGTGTTTATATTTGTACATTGGGACAAAGCAAAGAGCCCTTTTATCCTTCAATTAGTAGGGCTTGCTTTAATTATAGCCAATGCCTTTTTAGAAGCACTTTGAATCCATGCACATAGAACACATCAACATCAGCGCGCCAATGGACTTACTCACACAAGTGAGGGATTTTTATTGCAATATATTTGGCTTAAGCGAAGGCTTTCGCCCCAAATCTACCATAGGCGGTTTTTGGTTATACTCAGGCGAGCGCGCGCTTATTCATTTAGCAGAAAGCAGCGAACACTACCACAATGAAAAGCAAGGCTATTTAGATCATATAGCGTTTCAAACAACCGGTTTGGAAAGCGTAATCAGTAAGCTTAACGCAGCCAAAATTGAATTCACTCGCGATTACTTCCCAGAAATAAACATGACGCAGTTATTTTTTAAAGACCCAGCGGGAACGGGAGTTGAAGTAAACTTTTTAGATGAATGCTTTTAATTAAAAACAGCAGGAGCATAAAGATGGCAGAACACACCGCAAAAATCCTTTGGCTGCGTGGCGATCAAAACTTTCTGGATAACCGTTATAGCCGCAAACATGTTATTCAATTGGACGGCGGCTTGGAAATCCCCGCGTCATCCTCACCGCACAATGTTCCGCTCCCCTATTCCGACGAAAGCGCTGCCGACCCCGAAGAATTATTAGTTGCCGCACTATCCAACTGCCATATGCTCTGGTTTTTAGCGATTGCCGCCAAGCGTGGGTTTTGTGTGGATTCTTACGAAGATAACGTAGTGGGCAAGATGGCGAAAAACGCCAACAACAAATTATTTTTAGCGGAGGTGACGCTCAACCCCGACGTGAAATTTTCCGGCGCAAAAATCCCCACCACAGAAGAATTGGAACTCTTGCACCATAAAGCCCATGAAGAATGCTTTATTGCCAACTCAGTGTTAACCGAGGTTATTATCAAACCGGTTTTAAACAACCGCTAACTGCCGCGCCTGCGTAATCACTTCATCCACTTCCCAGTGATCGTCAGCATGAGCTCCATATTTAACGGCGATGACTTCACCGGTTTTTGCGATAAGAAAATCGGCAGGCAAACCAAATAGCCCCTGCCCTTTTTCATAGGGCAACTGCTTGAACTTTAATAAACCCGTTACCGCAGGCGCCCAAGCGGCAGGGTTAATAACAGACATAATCGACGACTCTACACCGAAGGCTTTATAAAGCTCTTTAGCGGGGTCTGCGATCATCGCAAAGGGAACATCGCTGCCGTACTTTAGCATTTCATCTTGGGTTGAATGAAACACCACAATCTCTTGAATGCCGTTGGCAACCAAATCCAAGTGGCGTTCTATAAATGAATGTATATGCAAGTTACAAATGGGGCACGATGCAAAGCGCCGAAACTGTAGATGCGTAACTTGCTGGGCTGCCGGAATATCCACTTTGGTTGCGCTGATTGTTTGCAACTTTTGCGGAACAATAAAATCACCCGATATAATCTTTGCCATTTCTACTAACTCCTTATAGCTGTGTTTATTGTTAAGAAACTTAAACTCTCAATGTATCCACATAAGCACAGAGAGAATCAAATAAATCTCTCGCCAAGTCTATCGACTGCATGCATTTGGTAGCGCCCATTACACCTTGATAGCTGCACAATAAAAATGTGGCGATGGATTGAGGGTTCATGTCTTTGCGAACAATTCCGTCAATCTGACCTTGATGTAAGGATGCTGCAACTGCAGCGACTATATCGAACATAACTGCTTTTAAACGCTGCTGAAAACCTTCATCCAAAGTAGACATTTCTTGAACTAGATTGGTGAGCGGGCATCCATTCTCGCACTCGCCACTCAGAATATCTGAATATTTTTTGTTGAAAAAAATCTTTAAAGCTTGCAAGGGATCATTGCTCGCACCCAAAGATTCGCCCCAATTAGTTTGGAAGTAACCCATAATCACTTCATCAAGCACGGCATAGCCCAACGCAAGTTTGGTTGGAAAATAATGATATAGCGCACCCTTGGCCAGTTGCGTTTTTTTCAAGACTGCATCTATTCGCAAGCCTTGAAAGCCGTGCTCATACATTTCTTCATGGGCCGCCTGCAAAATTCTTTCGCGGGTTGATTCAACCGTTACATCAGTGGGGACTACTGTGTTCATAACTTACCTAATTAATAAATACTGTAGGAGCGGCTTTAGCCGCGAAAATTTTGCGCCATTCGCGACTAAAGTCGTTCCTACAAAAACATTAAACTTTTTTTACTCTAAACCAAGCTGCATAAAGTGCTGGCAAGAATAATAAAGTTAAACCCGTCGCTACAATTAAACCGCCCATAATCGCCACCGCCATTGGCCCCCAGAATACGGAACCTGACAGAGGAATCATTGCGAGTACCGCAGCGGCAGCCGTTAAAATAATAGGGCGGAAACGACGCACTGCGGCTTCAACAATGGCATCCCAAGGTGCTGTGCCGCTCGCAATATCTGTTTCAATTTGATCGATTAAAATAACTGAGTTGCGAATAATCATACCGAACAACGCAATTACACCTAACTGCGCCACAAAACCCATAGGGCGATGCAAAATCAGCAGCGCCATAGCGACGCCAGCAACACCCAGCGGGCCCGTTAAAAAAACCAACAGCGAACGCGAGAAACTTTGCAGCTGCAACATTAATAAGGTAAAAATAATAAAAATCACCAAAGGCACATTGGCCGCAATAGATGCTTCAGCTTTGCTGCTATCTGCCGCAGCGCCCGCTAATTTAATGGCATAGCCAATCGGTAGCGCTGCTTTTATGTCTGCAAGCTTGGGCTCAATTTGGCTGGATACGGTTGGGCCTTGAATCCCGTCCACCACATCACTCTGAACCGTAATCGCCCACTCACGATTCTCACGCCAAATGATGCCCGGCTCCCACACAAATTGCGCGCGCACAATTTGCGAAAGCGGAATTGATTTTCCATTGCCAGTTGGCAAATAGGTATCGTTTAATTTTTCGATGGTTGAGCGTTCATCCAAGGGTTGACGCACCACTATATCCACCAAGCGATTTTTTTCGCGATACTGACCAACCGTTGTTCCGCTCAAAATAGTATTAGCGGCGTGCATAACCGTTTCAGAGGTCATACCCAGCGCGCGCAATTTGTCTTGATCTAAATTCAAGCGCAATACTTTTACCGATTCGTTCCAGTTATCATTCACGCCCACCGCATTGGGGTTAGCGCGCATAATATCTTTTACTTGGTCAGCAATTTCGCGCACCTTGTTTACATCTGTACCACTCACACGAAATTGCACAGGGTATGGTACTGGCGGGCCAGTGGGTAAAAATTTTACACGCCCGCGAACCTCAGGGAAGTTGACTTTAAATTCGTGGATAATTTTTTTGCGCAATTCAGTGCGCGCATCGTCGTCTTTAGGCAGAACTACAATTTGCGCTACGTTAGATTGTGGAAATATTTGATCCAAGGGCAAATAAAAACGCGGGCTGCCGGTGCCGACATAACTGGTTACACTTTCAACACCTTCTTGCGCATTAATAAAAGCTTCAAACTTTTTCACCTGCGCTTCGGTTGCCGCATAGGACGATCCTTCTTGCAGCCACATTTCCACCATTAATTCGGGGCGAATGGAATCCGGAAAGAATTGCTGCTCGATAAATTTAAAACCAAACACACCCGCCATAAATACCCCAAGGGTTATGGCGATGGTGGTTTTTCTAAACTCCACGCACCAATTTACCAGCGCTCTGAAATTGGTATAGAAAGGCGAATCAAATAATTCATGGGGAGCATCGTCAGCAGAGTGCGGTTTTACTTTTAATAATAGGTAGCCGATGTAAGGCGTGAACAATACTGCGACAAACCACGAAATAATCAGCGCAAGGCAATTTACCGAGAACATAGAAAAGGTATATTCACCGGCAGCTGATTTTGCCAAGCCGATGGGCAAAAAGCCTGCAGCAGTAATTAACGTTCCTGTCAGCATAGGCATAGCGGTAGATGTATAGGCAAAGGTAGCGGCATCAAAACGCGAGTAGCCCTCCTCCATTTTTCGCACCATCATTTCTACCGCAATAATCGCATCGTCAACCAACAAGCCCAGTGCAATAATCAAAGCGCCGAGCGAAATTTTGTGAAGGTCGATATTAAAGATGCGCATAAACAAAAAGGTAATCGCCAATACCAATGGAATGGTTAAACCCACCACCAAGCCCGGACGAAAATCTATACGTATGCCTTTTTCATCTTTATGAAAACCCAGCGCAATAAAGCTTACCGCCAACACAATAATTAAGGCTTCGGCAAGGGTTTTCAAAAATTCGTTAACGGATTTGGCGACTGCTTTAGGCTGGTTGGTTACGCGATCTAGCTCCACACCCACGGGCAATTTGCGTTTGATATCGGCGGCAGTAATTTCAAGATTTTTTCCCAAGTCGATAATATTTCCGCCCTTCTGCATAGAAATGGCGAGGCCAATCACCTCTTTGCCATTAAAACGCATTTTGTCGTGCGGCGGATCTACATATTCGCGTTTAATCTCTGCAAAGTCGCCCAAGCGGAAATTCGTGCCCTGTGCACGCAGCGTGAGATTTTCTAAATCTTTAGGCGAAGTAAAGGCGCCGGTTACACGCACCTGTACGTTGTCGGTATCCGTATTTAATACACCGGTTGATTGCACAGAATTTTGAGTGTTGATTTGCTCGATAATTTGCTCAAGCGTGATGCCAAGCTGTGCGAATTTTTTGTGTGAAAAAATGATATTGATTTTTTCATCTTGCACGCCCAGCAATTCCACTTTCGCAACCAGCGGCACGCGCAAAAGTTGTTGGCGCACCAAGTCGGCATAATCTTTTAATTCGGCGTAGGTGAAGCCATCGGCAGAGAGTGAAAAAATCGAACCGTAGGTATCACCAAATTCGTCGTTAAAAAAGGGGCCAATTACACCCTGCGGCAAGGTGTATTTTATATCGCCCATTTTTTTGCGCACTTGATACCAAGACGCACTGGTTTCTTTTGGCGGTGTAGATTCCGCCAACTGCAAAATAATGGTGGTTTCACCGGGTTTAGAGAAGCTGCGAATAGAATCTATGTAAGGTGTTTCTTGCAGCTTTTTTTCTAACTTATCGGTAACTTGATCAGCCATTTGCAGCGAGCTTGCGCCCGGCCATTTAGCGGTTACCACCATGGCGCGAAAGGTAAACGGCGGGTCTTCATCCTGCCCTAAATTGTTGAAGCTCATAATGCCGCCAATCAAAAGCGCGGCAATTAAATAGCGAATCAGCGGAATATGTTCTAGCGCCCAGCGCGATAAATTAAGCTGCGAGCCTTTCATTTTGCAGCTCCCTTAACAGAAACAACAGGGGCAGCAGGAACATTTTGTTGAGGCGCATTTAATAAAGTTTGCGTAGTCAAATAAGGTTCAGGCGCGGGCGCTGCTGGCTCTGGCGGTAAAATAGAAACTTTTTGTCCGGGATTTAAAATATGCACGCCTGCCGTCACCACGGTTTGTCCAGAGGCAACGCCGCTGGTTAAGAGCACATCATTACCACTCACGCCGCCCACTTGTACTGGCACTAATTTCACCGCGCCCTTTTCAACCAGCCATACCGAAGTCACACCCTTTTCTTGATAGAGCGCCGCGAGCGGAACCTTCACAAAACTACCGGGCGTGGTAATCACAAATTGCACTGACGCGGTCATACCCAACTTCACCAACACAGCTTGTTTAGGCGTGAGATTTTGCAGAGAAACTTTAGCGATAAATGTGCGCGTTGCTGGGTCTGCAACGGGAGAAATTTCACGAATTTTTCCTGCGATAACTTCTTTAGAGTTTGCCCACAAACGAATTTCTACTTGCGTTGCGCGTTTAACTACTTCCACATTATTTTCAGGAACACCCACTACCACTTCTAACTCGCCTGCTTTAGCCACTTGCACAACCGGCGTTCCCGCTGCGACCACTTGGCCCACTTCAGCATTAATTGCGGTGACCACACCTTCAACATCTGAACTTAATGTTGCATAAGCAGCTTGATTGGATTGGCTTTTGTAAGCTGCTTGCGCTTGTTCAAAATTCGCTTTGGCAGATTCAAACTCGGTGTTTTTGCCATCCATTGCACTTTGGCTAACCGCACCCGTTTTACGCAAGTCTTGAAAGCGTTTTAATTCAAACTCCGCCAACTCAAAATTACTTTTTGCGGCTTTAAAGCTCGCTTCTGCTTGGGTTTGCGCTAAGCGTAAATCCTGCGGGTCAAGCTGCATCAACACCTGGCCGGGTTTTACCAAGGTGCCTACATCCACTTTGCGCGTTTGTATTTTACCGCTCACACGAAAGCCCAAATGGGATTCAACCCGCGCCTGCACATTGCCGGAATAGTCGGCAATCACCTGCTGTTGAGCCGCGTTCAGTTGAATGGCGCGGACGGGGCGTACATCTTCAACTTTATCAACAGGCTTACTGCAGCCCGCCAAGATTAAACCTGCGGCAACCAACCCTGCGGTCGCTAGACATACTGCCCTAAACGGAATCTGTGTGAGTTCGCGCATTGAATCCTTACTCCTGATAAAACAGCCGCACTCTGGGCGCGACAAAAGTGAATGTCCTTGCATGCCTGAGGTTTGCATCAAGACAGAAATAAAATGAAATCGGCGACAAACCGACTAGTTGGTCTGCAAAAGATAGCAACCGACCAACTGGTCTGTCAACGCGAAAAAGCGAGGGCTATAAAAATTGTGACAAATGACATACCGATATGTGAAAGAAACGGGCCTTGCGGGAACCAAGAGCTGTCGGGTTAATTAACACTCGCAGTTAGTATAAAAATCATACAATTAGTGAAGCTTTTGATTTTGTTGGATTAATTTTTATTGGCTCGCATATTGCGATACGCACAGCGCAATCACTGATTTGATTGGTTCTGATTAAATGGGTTTGAGGAAGGATTCTTAAAAAGTTTTTACGGACAACATGACCCAAGGCTTTGGCGCAAGGAATAGCCGCAATCGCTGTAAAGCGTGGCCTGTTTAAACAAACCGTGGGTTGGGTAGACATAGATCAGTCGCCCAACACACAAGGACACTCAGCCAAGCTCGACTTCCCTCTCTTTTTACTTCGCTTTCAACATCTCCGCCAAGCTCGCCCCCATCAATGTTGCACCACCCTGCGCCCAACCACCATCAACCGGAATAATTGCGCCGCTAACATAACTCGCAAAATCTGAGGCTAAAAACAGGCAGGCATTTGCAATATCGCCTGTTGAGCCCAATCGTTGCAGCGGAACAGATTTCGTAATTGCTATGCGAATGCCCTCAGTCGGCGCTAAACGTTTCATACCTTCGGTATTGTCGATTGGGCCCGGAATAATCGAATTGATTCGTATACCTTCAGCACCCCACTCCAAACACAGCGTCTTGGTAATCATATCCACACCCGCTTTTGCCGCACACACGTGCGATTGCCCTGCCATAGGGATAAACGCTTGCGGGGCAGAAATATTGATAATGGATGCACCGGGTTTGGTAAGAAACGGATAGACCGCCTGCATCACATGAAAGGTGCCGAGCAGATCGATTTCAATCACCGAGCGAAAACCGTTAGCAGACATACCCGTTGCCAGCGCAGGAAAATTCCCCGCCGCGCCGGAAACCACTACATCAAAATTGCCCCAGGCCTTATGTAAATCGGCGACGCCATTTTTTATTGCCTCCGGCTCGCGCACATCGGCAGCAAAGCCTTTTGCATCGGCAGCGCCGCAGGTTTTAAGCGATGCGATTGTGTCATCCACCTTTTCTTGTGAACGACTCACCACCGCAACCCGCGCACCCGCTTTCGCAAAATTTTCCGCGATGCCGCGATTAATACCGCTTGTACCACCAACAACAAGAACGTTTTTGTTTTGGAAATTAAAAGGAGAAGTCATGGCTGTTACCTAAAAGTATTTTTAATGGAGATTTTTAAATCTCCCCTAACCCCTCTTTTTCAAAGAGGGGGACTAAGCTCCTCCCTTTGGAAAAGGGAGGAGCCAAAGCAGCACTCCGTAAAATCGGGAGTAAGCCCCTCCCCGCTTTTCAAGGGGGAGGCTGGGAGGGGGTTTTAGTTTTTTATTCAAATATCAACTTTTTATTCAAATCTAGAAAAGTCCGGCGCCCTCTTTTCAAAAAACGCCGTTACCGATTCCTTGCACTCATCTGAATTTAAACCTTCCGCAAACCCAATAAACTCTGCGGCCAGCGCCGTTTCCACTCCTTGATGCTGAGTTTTCTTCAACAAGGATTTCGCACGGCGCACCGCAGCGGGCGGTTGATTCGCCAAGCGCTGAATTTTGGCTTCGGCAAAAGCGATTAATTCATTGGCAGGAACGGCTGCATTAACGAAGCCCATTTTTTCGGCGTCCGCACCTGTAAATGATTCGCCTAACAACAATAACTCTGCGGCTTTTTGTTGGCCGACCAAACGCGGCACCAAATAGCTGCTGGCATATTCTGGGC
>DAOORH010000019.1:0-18217 GCA_035389145.1 Cellvibrio sp. | reverse complement strand
GTCAGCAACACGGTGCATTTTTGGCGGTTTGCCGAAGAGTACAGACATGGGCAGATCAACGGGCTTGGCATCGAAGTGTTTATCGTTCAGGGTCAAGTGCTTCTCATCAGTCGCCTCGCCGACTACCGCGAACGGAGCGCGCTCGCGCTTACAAATTGCTTCAAAGCGAGCTAAATCTTCGGGATTAATCGCCAACACATAACGCTCTTGCGATTCATTACACCAAATCGCCAGCGGGCTCATGCTTGCTTCGTCATTAGGCACATTGCGCAATTCAAACTTGCCACCGGTGCCGCCGTCTTTCACTAACTCTGGGAAGGCGTTAGACAAACCACCCGCACCTACGTCATGAATAAAGGCGATAGGATTTTTTGCGCCCTGCTGCCAGCATGCATCAATCACTTCTTGGCAACGGCGTTCCATTTCTGGGTTTTGACGTTGAACTGAGGCGAAATCCAAATCTTCTGAGGATGAGCCAGAAGCCATAGACGAAGCCGCACCGCCACCCAAACCAATCAACATGGCTGGGCCGCCAAGCACCACTAATTTAGCGCCTGCCGTAAACGGGGTTTTAATCACGTGTTCGGCTTTGATATTGCCGTAACCGCCCGCCAACATAATCGGCTTGTGGTAACCGCGACGCTCGCCGTCAAAGTCTTCTTCAAAAGTACGGAAGTAGCCGCAAATGTTAGGGCGACCGAATTCGTTGTTAAACGCAGCGCCGCCAAGTGGGCCGTCGATCATGATGTCCAATGCGGTCACAATGCGGCCCGGTTTGCCGTAATCCTGTTCCCACGGCTGGATAAAATCGGGAATTTGCAAGTTAGAAACGGTAAAACCGTTCAAGCCAACTTTGGGCTTGGAGCCACGACCTACAGCACCTTCATCGCGAATCTCACCACCTGAACCTGTACCAGCGCCAGAGAATGGCGAAATGGCAGTTGGGTGGTTGTGCGTTTCAACCTTCATTAATAGGTGAATCGGCTCTTGGTTGTATTCGTAAGCCTTGGTTTCGGAGTTCGGGTAGAAGCGCCCTGCTTCGTGACCGACTACAACAGCGGCGTTATCCGAATAGGCAGAAAGTACATCTTCGCCGCCAACTTCATTGGTATTGCGAATCATCTTAAACAGACTGCGCTCTTGCTCGACACCATCGATAGTCCAAGAGGCGTTGAAGATCTTATGACGGCAGTGTTCGGAGTTGGCCTGCGCAAACATCATCAGTTCCACATCAACTGGATTGCGGCCAAGGGTTTTGAAGGCATCTACGAGATAGTCAATTTCATCATCAGCCAAGGCCAAGCCCAAAGACTTGTTCGCCGCAACGAGTGCATCGCGGCCACCGCCCAGGATATCCACACTGGTTTGCGGCGCTGGAGCTTGTGAGGTGAAAATTTGTTCGGCTTGCTCAAGGCTATCGAACACGATTTCAACCATACGGTCATGCAGCACAGCGGCAATAGCTGCGCGGTCTGCAGCTGAAATAGTACCTTGAACGTAGTAAGCAACGCCGCGTTCAACACGCTTAATGGCTTCAAGACCGGTGTTTTTAGCGATATCTGTCGCCTTGGAAGCCCAAGGAGAAATGGTACCCAAGCGAGGCACTACAAGGAAAAGCTCACCGTCGTGACTCACTTCGCCGTCTACTTTCGGCCCGTAAGTTAATAGCTGTTGCAATACCTGGGTTTGCGCATCGGTCAAAGGCGCAGACACATTGGCAAAATGCACGAACTCAGAGGAGATCCCAGTCACGGCTGGAACCAGTTGTTGCACTGTGTTCAGCAGTTTTTGGGTACGGAAACTAGAAAGAGCGGGGGCGCCACGCAGAATCAGCATAGTGATTTGAGCCTCAAGCGTCGGGATGTGAATAGGAGCGAATTAACGAGGCGCGCATTGTACTGGATTTATCCGCTGGCAGGAATTCATATCCGCCATATGGAGGTAAAGATCAGGTGACACTCACCCCCTTTGAAGAAGGGGGACGGGGGGATTTGCTCTTAGGGTTAGGTTTTTAAATCCCCCTAGCCCCCTTTTCAACGGGGTGAATAATCGCTCCAGCGTCAACTAAACCAACCCCAACTCCATCGCCTTTAACACGGCCTGCGTACGATCCCGGCATTCCAGCTTCGCCAATATATTAGAAACATGGTTGCGCACAGTGCCTTCCGCCAAAAACACCGCGCGCACTATCTCTTTATTAGACATGCCGCCAACCAGCAGCCGTAAAATCTCCAACTCTCGCTCAGTCAGCTGAATGGTCGCCGGAAGCGATTTATCCTGCTGCCATTTTTTAAGCATGGCGTTATCGGTAATAAAACCACCTGCAACTAAAGATTCAATACTGTGGATAAGCTTTTCCAACGAAACATCTTTTAATAAAAAGCCATTAGCGCCTGCTGCCAAACTGCGCGCAAAAAGCTCGCTGTCATCAAAAGTAGTGAGCATCATTACGGGGGTAGCAATCCCAAGCTCACGCAACGTTTGCACAAGCGTTATGCCATCCATCACCGGCATACGAATATCCGCCAAGAGAATATCCACTTGCGTGCTCTGCATTTTATCGAGCGCTTCAGCACCGTTAGCCGCTTGCCAGAGAATTTCCGTTTTGCCAGATAGGGAAAGCAAACCCGCGATACCTTCGCGTACTAATTGTTGATCATCAACCAAACCCACTTTAATCATGCACAAACTCCTTGATGCCTGTATGTAATGAAATTGCTAAGCGACAACCTTGCACAGGTGCTGATAATTCAACTACGCCAGCATAGGGCGCAAGCCGCTCTCGCATGCCCTGTAAGCCGGTACCATTATTTAAACCGGCGATTAAACCACTGCCATTATCTTCTAAAGAAATCTTAATCTCATTCGATTGTTGTTCGAGCATTAAGTTTATGCTCGTCGCTTGCCCATGCCGGAGAGCGTTGCTAATCCCCTCTTGGATACAAAGCACTATTTGCTCAGCGAGCTGTACGGAATCCAATTGCAGCTCGCCCTCTATCTGCATTTCGAGTTGAGGGATATGTACCACTAAAGCTTGTACGGCTTGACGAATATCCAGTGACAATAAATTGCGTTGATCGCGCACCACTTGGCGAATATTTTCTAGCAGCTCTTTAGCAAGGCCTTTTGATTGCTGCACAGTTTCACGCAGCTCATCCGGCACTTTGTGTTGCAAAATTTCCAACTGCAAATTTAACGCGGTGAGCTGATGACCTAAGATATCGTGCAGATCGCGCGCAATGCGCACACGCTCATCTTGCCTGCTAGATTGTGCCAATAAAATTCGTGTCGCCTGCAACTGCTGATTTAATTGTTCAACGCGCTCGCGCGCATTGCGTTCACTTACACGAGCAAAAGACGAAGACAAAGCGAATAGCTGGAATCCCAAATAAATCAAACTAGTGATAACAGGATAAGATTCGACCCAGCAAAAAAGCATGATGAAGTAAAAGGACAATGCGCTAATCGTGACTTGAATAAATGCCAACCGCCGCGTAAAAAAATCTGGCAGCTGCCCTGCCCAGACCACCAATAACACGGGTGCGACTGGGCCGTGATGCACAACCAACAATGCCAAAGCCACCAACACTTGCCCCATTAATAGCACTTGAGAATATCGCGGCGAAAATTTGCGGCTATAACCTGTACCTATCGGCAAAAAACAGATGAGAAACAACAGATAGCCCAACGCACTTAACAAAATATAAGGGCTGCCACTTAGCCGTTCGAGTTCCACATAAGCCACTAGCAACCAAGTAAAAACACCTGCCAGCGTTAAAAGTACATGTTCGTTTTTCATGACAAATAAAAAGACTCTTAAAAGATAAAAATTATTGTTACTACTGGCCGACAACCAAAAGTCCACCAGCTTAAAACATTACTAAAGCTTAGCGCTATAGGTCATTTGTCATGTGCAGAAAATGACAGCTTACACGCGCGCAACCGAGATCTATACCATAACCTAAGCACTCTTTAAACAAACACACTTTAACAAACCCAACAAACAACCTAGGAACTCATCATGAAATTCACTAGCACACACAAAGTTCTCAGCACACTTTTATTCAGCAGTTTGCTTTCACTCAATGCTACGGCTCACGAGCTGGTGCTCCAAGTTGATCAAATCACCAAAACAAAAGGTGTGATGATGATTGCACTCTACAATTCTGCTGATAGTTATAAGAGCGACAAAAACGTTTTTAATGGACAAAAAGTTGCAGTAACGCAAGGTACACTTACCGTCAATTTTGGCGATATACCTGCTGGAAACTACGCAATAAAACTCTATCAGGATGAAAATGAGAATGGTGTAATCGATACAAACACAATTGGTATGCCCACCGAAGGTTATGGTTTTTCTAACAATGGTGGTGCAATGGGGCAGCCTAGTTTTGATGAAGCAAAATTTAGCGTGACCGACAAAACCTCCATCGCCATTCGTTTACGTTGAGGGTTATAGCATGAAGCGTCGTCATTTTATTGCAGGGAGTCTAGCCGCTAGTGGTGCGGCTCTACTACCTAACGCACTACTGGCAGCCAACAACCCACCACTGCCTGCAACAAAAAAAATGACAGCTTGGCAGAATGGCTTTGCTGGTGCGCTTAAGCCATTCAACAACAACCTCACGATTGAAGGAAAGTGGCCGGCGGATGCTTATGGTAGCTTTTACCGTAACGGCCCAGCACAAATGGAACGCAATGGCATTCGACTGCAACATTGGTTTGATGGTGATGGCATGGTGCATCGCTTTAACATCAACGCGAAAGGGATTTCGCACCGCAGTCAATTTGTAGCGACAGAAAAATATTTGCGTGAAGAAACTGCTCAAACGTTTTTATATAACGCAACCGGAACAGTCATTCCAAATACCAGTAGTCCACGTAATAACGATACTGTCAATGTCGCCAACACATCCTTACTGCCTTGGCAAGGTGAACTACTTGCGCTTTGGGAAGGCGGCTCAGCTTACAGCTTGAATCCAGAAACGCTGACCACGCAGGGAGAAAAAATTTGGAGTGATGAACTTGCACACGTGCCTTTTTCTGCACATCCATTGTTAGAAAAAGATGGCAGCTTGTGGAATTTTGGGTTTGTGCCCTATAGCAAGGAAGCGCGTTTATTGATTTATCACATCAGCCCTAGCAGTAAAGTGATTGGCTTTGGCAATATTGTTTTACCCCAGCGCGGTTATTTTCATGCATTTGCGCAAACAGCTGATTATTTAATTTTTTACGTTTCTGCGTGCATCTATGAGCAGGGCGAAACTTTTATAAGTGCATTTCATTGGCGGCCTGAAGTCGGCAGCAAAATACTCGTCATCAACAAAAACTCACTTGATAAACCGCGTTGGTTTGAGGTTCCTGCGGAATTTGTTTTTCACTTCGGCAATGCATGGCAAGACAACAATAATATCCATGTGGTTATGGCGAGTTATAAAGACGCGAGTTTGATGTTAAATGGAATGCACAAAGTAATGGTTGGCGAGCAACCTGAAATTGATCATGCGCAACTGACCACCGCAAAAATTAATTTGCAAACTGGAAAGGTAACGCTAAATGCAAGTGGTATAAATCTGGAGTTTCCTAATTACAATCCTAATGCTACTGGGCCCACCACTATTTATGGTACTCATGCAGCATCAACCGAACGTAAATTTTTGGGCGATAGCATAGCGGCTATAAATCCCGATAAAGACTTGCTCAATCGCTATTGCTTTGGCGCTAAGGTTATTGCTGAAGAGCCTTTGTTAATAAAGTCGTCTAGCAACAATGATTATTTAATCGCGAGTTACTATAACTATGATAAACAGTATTCAGGCATCGCATTATTCCATGCGAATAAACTGAATGACGGCCCCATCGCTCAAGCAACTATGGATTATGTCTTGCCGCTGGGCTTTCACGGCTGTTTTATACCCGCTAAGACATAAACAAAAGGATATAAGTAATGTTACAAATTCTGCAACACACACCCATCTGGGTATTTGGTTTATTTTTCGGCTTAGTGTTTTTAGGTTATAGCCAAACTAAAACGCGAAAAATTTCTACGCGGCGCTTAGCAATATTACCGATTGCCATGCTGTGTTTATCGGCATCGGGGATTTGGTCAACATTTGGCGCGAGCCCATTAGGCTTTATAGCCTGGCTGAGTGGCATAAGTATCGTGCTCGCAATTTTTGCTTGGTTAAAATATCCAAAAAATATTGCGTACTCTTCACAGGAACGGCTTTATATAGTTCCTGGTAGCTGGATCGCCTTTACTTTAATCATGTTGATATTTCTCACAAAATATACTGTCGCGGTTTTATTAATACGCAATTCTACTATGCATCAATCAACATTTTTTATTATTGGAATTTGCACTCTTTATGGATTAAGCAGTGGTTGGTTTTTCGCGCGCGCTTTTTTTACGTACTATTTTTCAAAAAAAAAATAATTAGAAATCAGTTTAATACCTAAAATCACTTTGAAAGATTACGTATTGCGCTTAGTTTTTTGCAATGGGATGCACCATGTTTACCCATAGTTTCCGATGAGTGGCGCGTTTTTGCGCTGCTTTTTCACGCTTTTTTACAAAAAAATCTAAGGAAAAGCCTTATTTACAGGCTTTTTGCAGTCCAAAACGGCACCAAAAACAGCAAAAAAGCATCTTTTTTTCACCTTTTTTCTGCTGATAAGTCAGGCGAATAGCTTTTTATAAGTTCCTGTTTCTGAATAAGTTTTCATTTTTTAGATCAATTTATGCCCAAGCGCCTACCCCAGTTCTGCTCACAAAACAAGCTATGCAGGGGTGGTTCTTGGCTTTACCATGGTATCCATGTTGCACGGGTCAGTAATGGATTAGATTCGGCATGAGTGCATATACGAAGTTATTTCCCAATTCGGGCGATGCAATTGAAACACCGGAGATACACCTATGGCCTATAAATACCTTATGGATGGCCGAAAGCGTACTGCAGTAAAACGTTTTTCCATTTCCAATCTGTTGATTGCCATGCTGTTGATTTGTTGCGCAGCCCTTCTTGTGCGCAGCGCACCAGCCAGCAAACTTGAACAAGTTCGAACTGCAGGTGAACTACGAGTTTTGTCGCGCAGCGGCCCCGTCAGCCATTACCAAAGTCAAGAAGGCCTAACCGGCTTCGAGTACACCTTACTGAAAGGCTTTGCCGATGAACTTGGCGTTAAACTCGTATTAAAAGATGACTCATCCATTTTGGAATCATCGCAAGTTGCTGACAATACCGCCTTCGATTTAGCCAGCCCAAGCGTTATTAATAGCCACACCACAAAAGCGCTCTACGATTATACTTCCGCGTTTATGGATTTAAGCCTGCAACTTATCTATAACAGCACGCAAACTGCGCCTGCCGACATTAAGGCTCTGGCGGGTAAGAAAGTATTGGTTGTTAATAGCGCCTCCATTCCTTTACCGTTTAAAGAACTACAAAAATCCCTGCCGGAGATTAACTGGGAATTGGTAGAGAATCTGGAGATGACTGATCTGCTCGATATGGTTGAGCGCGGCCATGCGGACTATGCGATTGTAGATTCAGCGATTTTCGCCATTCACCGCTATTCATATCCTCACACGCAAGCTGCATTTGATATGCACGCACCGCAGCCTTTAGCATGGGCGCTCTCACCATCACATGATCCTAGTCTTTATCAAGCGGCAGAAAAATATTTGGAAAAAATAAAAACCAATGGTCAGCTTGCACAGGTTTCATCGCAGTTCTTCGATCAATTCATTGAGGTCAATACTGACGATGCGCTTATGTTCTCCAAGCGCTTAGAGAAGCGCTTCCCACGCTGGGAGGCGAGCATTAAGGCCGCTGCAGAAAAATACAATTTAGATTGGCAATTGGTTGCGGCCGTTGGTTACCAAGAATCCCACTGGATTCCCAATGCAGAGTCACCTACCGGCGTACGCGGTTTTATGATGCTGACTCCCGATACCGCAAGATATTTGGGGGTAGAAAATTTGGAAGATCCCAAACAAAGTATTTTTGGTGGCGCTAAATATTTGCGCTATTTGATGGACACCTTAACGGACACAATTCAAGGTGACGACCGTTTATACATGGCGCTCGCGGCTTACAATCAAGGCATAGGCCATCTAGCCGACGCTCGCGCACTCACACGCAAATTAAAAGGCGACCCGAATAGCTGGAAAGACGTAAGCAAAGCCTTCCCCTTATTAGCCAGAGAACAGTATTACAGCAAAGCAACCCACGGTTATTCACGCGGCTGGGAGCCTGTTATCTACGTTAAAAATGTTATGAATTACCACAAAATTCTCGCATTTAAAGAGAACCAACAACAATTGCGCATTGCAACTAGCAGTAATTATGATGGTTTGAACTTCGGCAAGACACTCGAAGAAAAAAGTGCGCTTGAAAAGTTAAACCAATTGCGTTTAAGCAGCGCATCATCAGTCTCATTCTTATAACAGCCCCCAAGTTTCTCGTCATAAAATGCTGCGACTCCGCGGCATTTTTTGTTTTTTGACAATATCAATCGCAGACTTGCGTCTTTCAACTACATAAACCTATAAAAAGCACCTTACCTGTAAACAACACGTATATTGGTCGTTATGTTTTGTAAAAGAGCATCCCCCCAAGCTTATAATCACATAGACTATAAGTCATTCCTAATAACAACTGGAGATTTATGATGTCTAAAACTCATTGGCATTTACCCGCCGCTCTTTTCTCGGCGCTCTTACTAAGCACACAAACATCAATTGCCAGCAGCACCGCTCTTGCCCTGAACGATAAAGACTATTTTGAACAACAAGGCTTAAATGTGTTGGTTTTTAGCAATTGGTACGATGGTCTATTCAGTGACGCTAAAACCAGTGGCTTGGAATTGATTCACCACGGCTTGCGTACTGCGACCAATGGCGATGTACGCTTAAACGCAACGCCAGAACAATGGGATATGACTCCGCAATTTAAAGAGCGCAAAGTCAATCGCGCAGAGCAATCCATCGAAGCCTTTTTGCACTACCCCAACGAAAAATTTGATTTCTCTATCAAAGTGACCAAAAACCAAACCGGTGTGCGCATTGCGGTCAATTTACCAAAACCTTTACCAATTTCGTTAGAAGGTAAAGCCGGCTTCAACATGGAGTTCTTGCCCTCTGCCTATTTCCATCAAGCGTTTATGATGGATACTACCAGCGGTACATTCCCCATTTACCCCGGCGGTGCTAAAGAAATTAATGGCCGAGCTGAGCCGACTCCACTCGCAACTGGAAAGCACTTGGTTCTTGCGCCCAACAATGTTGAACGCAGAGTGAGTATCGAATCCAACGGCACGCCGCTCGAACTCTATGATGGCCGCAGCAAAGCGCAAAATGGTTGGTTCGTTGTGCGCAGTAAAATCCCTGCGGGTAAAAGCGGTACAGTTATCGAATGGCAACTCAATGCAGACACGATTAAAGATTGGGTTCGCCCACCGGTTATTGGTCACTCACAAGTGGGCTACCACCCGACGCAACAAAAAGTCGCCGTTATCGAGCTTGATAAAAATGACAAAACCAATCCACCGGCAAAACTCTTCAAAATTGCGGCGGACGGTACTGAGTCACTGGTATTGGAAACAAATCTGAGCAACTGGGGCAGATATTTGCGTTACGAATATCGTCAATTTGATTTCAGTAAGGTACAGGAAGAAGGTCTCTATAAAATTGTTTACGGCGATCAACAAGCGGGGCCATTCCGTATCGCAAAAGACATTTACCTTTCTTCTTGGCAACCCAGTTTGGATATGTACTTGCCCATTCAAATGGATCACATGACAGTGAATGAAGCCTATCGTGTATGGCACGGTGCGTCTCACTTGGATGATGCTTTGCAGGCCCCTGTAAACCACGAGCACTTCGATCTTTACCGCCAAGGCCCAACAACAGATACAAAATACAAACCCGGTGAGCACATTCCGGGGCTGGATATTGGCGGTTGGTTTGATGCTGGCGATTACGATATACGCACACAAACCAATTACGATGTCGTCATGAATTTGGTAAATACGTGGGAGCGTTTTGGTATTAAGCGTGATGTAACGTCCGTTGATTACAAAAAACGTTTTGTTGATTTGCACGTAGCTGACGGTAAGCCAGACTTGCTGCAACAAATCGAACACGGAACCTTGGCTTTGATTGCACAACACCGCGCGGTTGGCCACGCCATTCACGGTATTGTCGAAGCCCACATTGACCAATATACGCATCTGGGCGATGCAATCACCAAGACTGATAATCTGGTGTACGACTCAAGTAAAAACGAAGGTGAATCTGACGGTTTCAAAAGCGGCACCTTCGATGATCGCTGGGCATTTACCAGCAAATCTACACCCTTAAATTACGGTTCAATCGCAGCTCTGGCAGCAGCAAGTCGCGCGTTAAAAGGTTTTAATGATCCACTCGCAGCTGAATGTATTGCCACCGCTCAAAAGGTGTGGGAAGAAGAAACTGCCAAAGCAAAACCGGATTTATTCCATCACGGCAACACCACTGGCGGAAGACTGGAAGACGAAAAAGTCAAAGCAGCAACTGAGTTATTAATTGCGACCGGCGACAAAAAATACGCCAAAGCCATTGAAAAACTGTTACCACAAAAACCCATGGACTTTGCCATTCGTTTGCCTTGGTTAATGCGTGCAATGCCACATATGCCAAGCGAATACACGGCAACAATGCGTAAATTTGCTGAAGGCTATAAAAAAGGAATGGCTGCTAACTTATCCAAAAACCCTTATGGTGTGATGATTACTGAGGGTGGCTGGGCAGGAATTAGCGCTGTGATTCGTGGCTCAATCAACAACTACTATTTACACAAAGCGTTTCCAGATTTGGTTGATCGCGAGGCAGTATTTAAAGGCTTGAATTATTTGTATGGTACCCATCCTGCACATAACTTGTCCTTTGTATCAGGCGTGGGAACCCATTCTAAAGAAGTGGCTTACGGCATGAACCGTGCAGATTTCTCCTTCATTCCCGGCGGCGTAGTGCCTGGTGTGTTGGTGTTGAAGCCAGACTATCCCGAAAACCATGAAGATTGGCCATTCTTCTGGGGAGAAAATGAATATGTGGTTGATGAAGCCGCAGTACATATTTTCCTCGCAAATGCCGCGGCGGATTTGTTGAAAGAGTAAATCTGACTGAATAACTTGCGCGAGATATTCAGAATATCTCGCGTAAGGCGAATAAAAAAATGATCGACTGCGCACGCAATCGATCATTTTTTTTGGAAGAATATTTTCAATCCTTAATCGCTAGTGTCTTGGATATTTTTCTTCAGTTTCAGCTCTTCCCGTCTGCGCCGAAAAAAATCACTTAATTGATGCTGACAAGTTTCAGCTAGAACCCCGCCCAGCACTGCCATACGATGATTAAAATAACTGGAGTTAACTAGTTGAGCTTGGCTTACAACAACACCTGCTTTGGGTTCAGTTGTGCCAAATACCAAACGCTCAATACGCGCATGAATCAATGCTCCTACACACATAGTGCAAGGTTCAAGTGTTACATAAAGCGTTGAGTTGACTAACCGATAATTTTGAATGTACTCAGCCGCCTGACGCAGAGCAACCACTTCCGCATGCGCAGTAGGGTCATGACTGCTAATGGGTTGATTAAAACCTTCCCCAATAATTTCATCATCACAAACAATGACTGCTCCTACGGGAACTTCACCCAATCGCTCACCTTGCGCCGCCAATTCAATCGCGCGGCGCATATATTTTTCGTCATCTAATTCTTTAAAGTCTGTCATCAGGATCTCGGTAATTAAACCTTATCTATTCAGTTTTGCAGCTTCATCTGCACTGATTTCTTTCACAAACGCAAAGCGGGGAATGATTTCACCACCAATCTCTACGGTTTCTGTAAACATACTTAAAGGGCGAACCCACCAAGAATAATCACCATACAAGCACTGATAAACTGCCACAGGCTCACGGGTTTCGCTGTGATGTGCTAACTGAAAGACATAGTAATCATTGCCTTTGTAATGGCGATATAAACCGGGTTTTAATGTCATATTAGATAACGCCTTTTACTTTTAATTGATCTATATCTTTAACAGATAAATTCAAAATATTTTCTAAAATATCCTGCGTATGACTCCCCACTTCACCACCCGGCCAATCAGTGCGCCCTGGCGTTTCAGAAAGTTTTGGCAATATCGCGGGAATTTTTAATGGCTTGCCATTAATTTCCACTTGTTCAAACATACCGCGTGCATTGAAGTGCGGGTCGGCAAACATATCTTCTACATTATAAATTGGGCCAGCAGGTACGCGGGCCTTATCAAGCAATTCCAAAATTTCTTCAGAGTCTTTGCTTAAACACCAAGTCGCCAACGCATGATCAATTTCCGCTTCGTGAATCACACGGCCAGCATTGTTACTCATACGCGGGTCATGCGCCATTTCTGGGTGCCCCGCCACGTCCATTAAGCGCTGAAAAATCGAATCGCCGTTGCCACCAATCACCACATACTTTCTGTTTTTACAGCGGTAAGTATTGGTAGGGACAATGCCAGTCACTGTAGTACCGGATGGTTGACGAATAACACCGGCGCCTGAAAATTCAGGCACCACCGCTTCCATTAAATTAAACATAGCTTCGTAGAGCGCGACATCCACCACCTGACCATCACCATCGCTATTTCTTTCACGTTCCAGTAAGGCCAAGGCAATACCCAGCGCTGCATGTATACCAGAAATCGTATCGCCAATACTTAAATTCGGGCGCACCGGCGCTTGGTCGGCAAAACCATTTACATAACGAAAACCACTCATACCTTCACACACAGAAGCAAAACCAGGTTTGCTAGCATAAGGCCCAGTTTGGCCGTAACCAGAAATGCGGGCATAGACTAATTTAGGATTGGATTTTTTAATTTCATCTGGCCCCAACCCCCAGCCTTCCATAACGCCGGGCCGGAAGTTTTCAATCACTACATCGGCAGAATCAATTAACTGCCGTGCAATTGCTTGGCCTTCGGATTTTTTTAAATCGAGCGTAATACTTTTTTTATTGCGGCCAATACTGCGCCACCAATGTGAGGTGCCGTTTTCTAGCACCCGCCAGCCACGAATAGGATCGCCTTCCGGTGGTTCTATTTTAATAACCTCTGCACCGAAATACGCGAGCATGCAGCCAGCAAAAGGGCCTGCCAATAACTGGCCGATTTCGATAACGCGGATGCCATCTAAAGGGCGACGAGAGTTTTTCATAAAAATTTCGCTTAGTTCTTATTCAAAATATAATTAAGAAGGTGATCTTCAGGAGATGCACATACCTCCTGAATAGAAAAGAGAGATCACCTAAAAAGGATGCAGCACCTGAGCATAACAAATTAAATCGCTGATACGACTCAGAGCTTGTAGTGAGTATAGGAATAGCTGATTTAGAGAAATATTGAAAGCACTTTCACAAGGAAGCTTAAAGGGAATAGCACAACTAGGAGCAACCGAAAAAAGGCGAGTCATGTACTCGCCTCCTTTTTATTTTAAATCCGTACCCGAGTTGTTTTAAATCTGCACCCGAGTCCCCAGTTCCACCACCGCATTATCTGGCAACCTAAAATATTCCACCACACCGCTGGCATTGCGGCTCATAGTGGCGAATAAATGCTCACGCCATAGTGCCATACCACTACCGGGTGAGGCCACAATGGTTTCGCGGCTTAAAAAATAGCTGGTTTGAAAGAGTGGAATACTCAAACCAAAGGCATCACACAGCTTTAAGGCTCGGGGCACATCGGGCGCATCCATAAAACCAAAGCGCAATGTCACTCGCCAAAAACTGTTGCCTAAATCATCCACCTGCACACGCTCTAAATCATTCACCCAAGGTACATCGGCAAAGATTACCGTGAGAATAATATTGCGTTCATGTAAGACTTGATTGTGTTTAAGATTGTGCAGTAATGCTTGCGGCACTGTGAATGGGTCAGCAACAGGATAAACAGCTACACGCGCGGCGCGTTGAATTTCCGCAGGGTTTAGGGTTGCAATAAACGCCTGCAAATCAACGCCCTCTTTGCGAATGGTGGCTAATACAATATTCCGACCACGACGCCAAGTCGCCATCAACAGAAATAACAAGCCGCCCAAGACTAATGGAAACCAACCGCCGTCAATAAATTTAATCATGCAGCCTGCAATTAATGACAAATCGATGATTAAGAAAAACCCTGTCGCTAAAAAAGTGATTGGAGCAGGTAAATTCCAACGATAGCGCACCACAAAACAAGTGAGCAGCGTAGTAATCATCATCGTCAAAGTCACCGCAATACCATAAGCCGCCGCCAATGCACTAGAACTACCAAATAAAACCACCGCGCCCACAACACCCGCCAACAAAACCCAATTTACGGCAGGCAAATAAATCTGCCCAGATTCATTCGCCGATGTATGCAATAGCGACATGCGCGGTAAAAAGCCTAATTGAATGGCTTGTCGCGTTACCGAGTAAGCGCCGGAAATCACTGCTTGCGATGCAATAATTGCCGCGATGCTGGCAATAATTACCGCAGGCCATAGCAGCACAGAGGGAAACAAATTATAAAACGGATTTGAAATTGCGCTCGCATCGCCCAACAATAAAGCACCTTGGCCTAAATAATTTAATGCGAGCGCTGGCAAGGCCATAGTTACCCACGCCAACTGAATCGGTTTGCGCCCAAAGTGCCCCATATCTGCATAGAGCGCTTCTGCACCCGTAAGCGCCAACACAATTGCACCCAAAACCGCAAACGCCAACCACCCGCGCTCACACATAAAATGCCATGCATACAATGGATTTAACGCGTGCAAAATTTCTGGCTGCTGCACAACATGATAAACACCCGAAACTGCAAGTACAGAAAACCACAGTATCATTAAGGGCCCAAAGACTTTGCCTACCGCACCCGTGCCTTTGCGCTGCACTAAAAATAAGCCCACTAAAATACCGAGTGTTATAGGCACTACAAATGGCGTTAAGGTTGGCGTAACTACCGTCAAACCTTCCATTGCACCCAACACAGAAATTGCAGGAGTAATTACACTATCACCATAAAAAAGCGTTGCGCCAAATAATCCCAACAACAGTAAAACTGAACGCATGCGTGGATATTTTTCTGTCGATTGTGCCGCTAACGCACTCAAGGCCAACACACCACCTTCGCCGCGATTATCTGCACGCAAAATAAGCATGACATATTTAAGTGTAACCACCAACATCAGCGCCCACACAATGGCAGAAACTGCGCCGGTAATATGCGGCACATCTAAAGCCACACCCGTTCCGGGGTGGAAGATTTCTTTAAAGGTATAGAGCGGGCTGGTGCCAATATCACCATAAACCACACCTAAAGCACCTAGCGTTAACGCTGCTGTACTTTGAGATTTAAGTTTTTGATGCGCATTGGTGGATGGAGGTTGCGTTGAATTCGATTGAGTTGTCATGCCAAAAAACTCCTCTGGCGGTTAGTGTCAGAGTGAGTGTGGCAGGCGGGGCGTTAGGATTGCGTTAGGATTTTTTTGCGAGAGAAAAAAGGCTAATCAACTTTTACCTCAAAAGATTTCACCCACGCAATACCTGACCCGCTCATAATTTCATTACCAAGTTCAATGTCCGCAATATATAATTCAGCGGTAATTATGTTATCGGCAACTGCATGTTGGATTAGGTTAAAAGCACTAAACTGGGTTTTTAAGGCGGATTCTTTTGCGCGGTAGGTAATATAAATCCATTTGTTTGCATTAGCGCCCGATGCATCACCCCAATTTTTATCAACCCATACTTCCCACTGCTTACCATCGATTGTTACTTCGGTAATTTTTTTACCTGCAGGATTAAAGTGTTTAGCGGTGGAATAAGTCCAAATCATAAACTCCGCCACTATAGCGGACGGGTTGGGCTTTTCAGTGACAGTGGCGCTATTGGTGAGCCACATTGAAGTGGCGAGATTATGTTGACCATCAGTTGACACCTCCAGATCATAGGAAATAGTTAGGTTATTGATTGAAGATATTTTTAAGGGAAAACGATTATCTGAAGTTGGTTCTGGAGCCCAAGGTGATACGCCCAGTTTTACTTGCGGATACGCAAAAATAACATTACTTTTTTGCGGCCACTGCCAAGACCAACCATATTGTGTAACTTCAGCGACCAATCTCTTTTCAATACACTGCTGCCACTCACCGTCTTTTGCGGCATGTTTATTCCACACATTGTTATATAGAACACCAACCGGGCTTTGAATGGCTGCGTAATCTGCACAATCCAACGTAATTGATGGCGGCTTGACCCACAATGTATTGGTCGATCTATCCTGGCAAGAAGAAATCAAACATAAAATTATTAGGTGAATCAACAACACAGCCGTTTTCATAAATATCCTATGTTTAATGGTGACTCACGAATAATAAGTTACTCATCATCCACTAATCTATACCCCACACCCGTTTCGGTTAATAACAACACCGGATCTGCAGAGTCCAATTCCAACTTCGCGCGCAATTGCGCCATATACAAACGCAGATAATGAGTGTGATCAATAAACTCTGCTCCCCATACATCGTTTAATAATTGGCGATGGGTAACTACTCGGCCTGCGCTGCGAACTAGGCGCGCTAACAAATTAAATTCTGTAGGCGTTAAATGGACTTGCTCACCGTTGCGCGTTACAGAGTGCGAGGCTAAATCAATACTCACACCAGCTTTATTGTATTGCGTAATGGATGCACTGACTGGCACACCTTTATGGCGCAAAGCCACGCGCATACGTGCAAGCAATTCGCCTATGCCGAAGGGTTTTACCAAATAATCATCTGCACCTAAATCTAACAAGCGAATTTTTTGGCCTTCTTGTTCGCGAGCAGAAATGACAATCACAGGAGTATTTAATTGTTTACGTAATTGCGCAAGTAGCGTTTCTCCATCGCCATCGGGCAGGCCTAAATCCAATAAAACTAAATCTAATTTGTTGCCCGTGCTGCGCGTATTATTCGCAATTGCAACGCCTTCAGATAAACTTGCGGCGGTGATAAGTGTGTAGCCTTCTAACAATAAAGCATCACGCAGGGTTGCACGCAATTCGCGGTCGTCTTCTACCAACAACACATGGACACTCATGGGCGATCACCTGAACTGATATGAGACTCAACCGGTAAAGCGCGCAGCGGTAAACACAATTCAAAAATACTGCCACCAGCAGTTAGGCAATGTATTTTTATATCGCCACCGTGTGCACGAGCAATTGCACGGCAAAGTGCTAAGCCAACGCCTGCACCTAAAATTTGTTTGCCATCTTCACCAACAGGCCCTCGCTGAAAGGGTTCAAAAATTTTATCGCGCCAGCGCGGGTCTATGCCCTGCCCCTTATCACTTACGGATATTGAAAAAACCTTAGGCCCGCTTTGCAAATTTACCGCAGCATGAATAATAACCGGGGAATCATATGGGCTATATTTGAGCGCATTATCCACAAGATTTTCTAATAACTGGCCAATTAAAACTGCATCGCACCACAACAAAGGTAACGCATCATCTAACTGAATTTGCAGGCGGTGCCCTAATCGCCTACCACGCCAACGCCGCATTAACTCACCCAGAATTTCTTCTGCAGATTGCCAATCGCACGCAAGGTGATTATCTGCATCTAATCGCGCCAGCTGCAAAATATTATGGGTCATTGTATTTAAGCGTTCAGCCTCATCGTAAATACGGCGCACCAACTGCTGCTGTTGCGCAGCATCTAATTTTTCAGTTTGTTCATTGAGTGAAGATGCGGCGCCCATTATGGTCGCTAAAGGCGTGCGATAATCGTGCGAAATAGCCGCAAGCAAATTATTGCGCACTAATTGCGATTGAGCCTCTTCACGCGCTTTTATATCTTGCTGATGCAAATTGTAGCGCTCAAGCGCATTACCAAATTGATCGCAAATAGCCTGTAAATGTACGCGGGTAGAAAATTCATGCACCGCAAAATTAGTGAGCAAAGCCGCACCTAACGCATGGCCCCGTGCGCGCAAGGGCAAATACACATCCGAAAACATTTCATAGCGGCCAGTGCCACGCCCCAAGGGTTGGTTGTTACGCGTGCAATACCAAAGCGCGTGACGCTGCTCAATACCTGCATCGCCCGAGAGCTGTGCCGCTTGCAAATCATCAGTTGCAGGCAAGGTACCGTTCAATACCAATAGGGTTACATTCCTA
>DAOORH010000018.1:11987-18360 GCA_035389145.1 Cellvibrio sp. | reverse complement strand
TCAGGAGTTAACAGAGGTTAAATAATGGCAAAAGAGATTTTATTAGTCGCTGATGCAGTGTCTAACGAAAAAGGTGTCGATAAAGAATTAATTTTCCAAGCGATTGAAAGCGCTTTGGCAATGGCGACCAAAAAACGTTTTGACGAAGACTCAGTGATCGAAGTGAATATTAATCGTCACTCGGGCGATTACGAAACTTTCCGCACCTGGGAAGTGGTTGGCGATGACACCATGGCTGAGCTGGGTACGCAGTTGTATCTGGATGAAGTGCGTGAAAAAAATGCCGACGTTAAGGTGGGTGAAGTTTATCGCGAAAAAATTGATAACGCCGATTTCGGTCGCATCGCTGCGCAAACTGCCAAGCAAGTTATTGTGCAAAAAGTTCGCGAAGCTGAGCGCGCGCAAATGGTTGATGAATATCGCGACCGTATGGGCGAGCTGATTAGCGGCACTGTAAAGAAAGTAACACGCGACAGTATTATTGTTGACCTGGGTAATAACGCCGAAGGCCTGTTGCCACGTGATCAATTAATTGGCCGTGAAATTTTCCGCATGGGCGATCGTATTCGCGCTTTGTTGCTAGAAGTACGCAATGAAAACCGTGGCCCGCAATTATTTTTGAGCCGCTCTTGCCCGCAAATGCTCGTGGAATTGTTCAAAATTGAAGTGCCTGAAATCGCTGAAGAGATCATCGAAATCAAAGGTGCTGCCCGCGACCCAGGTTTGCGCGCGAAAATTGCAGTAAAAACCAATGATGGTCGTATTGATCCCGTTGGCGCTTGCGTCGGTATGCGCGGTTCGCGCGTACAAGCGGTATCGAACGAACTCGGTAACGAGCGTGTTGATATAGTGCTGTGGGACGATAACCCAGCGCAGTTTGTTATCAACGCCATGTCACCCGCTGAAATTGAATCCATCGTGGTTGACGAAGATGCCGGCTCAATGGACTTGGCTGTAAACGAAGACAACTTGGCTATGGCGATTGGCCGTGGCGGTCAAAACGTGCGTTTAGCGTGCGATTTAACCGGCTGGAATATCAATGTGATGAGCGTTGCCGATTGGCAAGCCAAGCAACAAGCGGAATCTGGCAGTTTCATTCAAATCTTTATGAATGCGTTGGATGTAGATGAAGACGTTGCAGCGGTATTGGTAGAAGAAGGTTTCACCACGCTCGAAGAAGTGGCCTATGTGCCGCTGGAAGAAATGTTGGCAATCGACGGTTTTGATGAAGATATCGCAGAAGAATTGCGTGCTCGCGCTAAAGATGCCTTGTTGACACAAGCCTTGGCATCGGAAGAGCGTTTGGAAGGTGTAGCTCCGGCAGAAGATTTGCTCAATATGGAAGGTATGGATCAAGCTTTAGCGATCAGCCTTGCAGGCCGTGGCATCATCACTATGGAAGATTTAGCCGAACAATCGGTAGACGATTTGTTGGGTCTTGAAGGTGTTGACGCCACCCGCGCAGCTGCGCTGATTATGAAAGCTCGTGAGCCGTGGTTTGCGTAAGCAACCCGGTTCCCCATTTTGAGCCAAGGAAGCCTGTTGCAGTTGAATGATGTCGCTGCAGCAGAGTTTCAAGAACTATCGCCCTGAGGAAAAACAATGGCAGAAGTAACAGTTAGCGAACTCGCCAAATCGGTCGGTGCACCGGTTGATCGATTGCTAAAACAAATGCAAGAAGCGGGCTTGAGCCAAAAGTCGCCTGATGCGCGTGTGTCTGATGATGAAAAGCAGCGTTTGCTGGCTTTTTTGAAAACCAGTCACGGTGAATCAATCGGCGAGCCCAAGAAAATTACCTTGCAGCGCAAAACCACCACGACTATCAAAACCGGTAGCGGTTCTGCGCGCAAAACCGTTAACGTAGAAGTTCGTAAAAAGAAAATCTACGTTAAGCGCGATGATGAAGACGTGCAAGCTGATGAGCATGATGAAGCTGTCGCAGATCACGTTATTGAAGCGGTTCATGAGCCTGTAGTGGAAGCGGTTCCAGAGCCAGTAGTTGTGCCAGAAGCTCCAGTTGCAGCCGCCCCTGAAGCTGCTGCGCCAGCGCCCACAGAAGCTGCGCCAGCTCCTTCGCATCGGATCTCCTTTACCGATGGTGTTGAAGAAAAACGCCGCGCGGCAATTGAGCGTCGCCAGGCAGAAGAAATTCAGCGCCTTGCCGATGTTAAAGCGCGTGAAGATGCCAAGCGTGCACCAGCACCGCAAGCGGCCAAGCGCCCTGCAGATGCTGCCGGTTGGGTTGAGCAAAAACCGGCTACCAAAGATGCAGCTGCCGCTCCAGCTCCTGCGCGCCCAGCACACAATAAGCCGAAACCGGCTGGTGTAGCTGCACCCGCTGTAGATGACGCGAAAGCCGGTCATGGCCACGGTCACAAGAAAAGCCACAAGCATGATGACGATGCTGATGACAGCAACGATTCACGCAACAAACGCGGCCCAGGCGGTAAAACAGCCAAGAAAGGCGCTGCTGGCAAGAAAACCAGTAAGGTTGAGTTGTTGGATATTGTTGCTGACGAGAGCGAAGACAGCGATGTATTGGCGCGCCGTACGCACTTGCGTGCCAGCCACAAAAAGCACAACAAACACGCTTTCAAAAAGCCAACTACCAAAATCGTTCACTCGGTTGACGTACCAGAAACCATCGTTGTTTCTGAGTTGGCTTCACGCTTAACCGTGAAGGTTGGCGAAATTATTAAACGCCTCATGAAAATGGGCGTTATGGCGTCCATGAACGAATCTATCGACCAAGACACTGCTGTCCTGTTGGTAGAGGATATGGGTCACCAAGCTAATTTGGTCAGCGTTGATGCGATTGAACACGCACTTGAAAAATCGCTAGAGATTGACGGTGATATGGTTCAACGCGCGCCAGTTGTTACCGTTATGGGTCACGTTGACCATGGTAAAACCTCGCTACTCGACTACATCCGCGAAGCGAAAGTTGCCGCTGGCGAAGCCGGTGGTATTACCCAGCATATTGGTGCTTACCGCGTGCAAACCAGCCGGGGCGAAATCACCTTCTTGGATACTCCCGGTCACGCCGCGTTTACCGCCATGCGTGCACGTGGTGCTCAAGCGACAGATATCGTTATTCTGGTGGTGGCTGCGGATGACGGCGTGATGCCGCAAACCGAAGAAGCTATTTTGCATGCGCGTGCTGCTGGCGTACCCATAGTGGTTGCTATCAACAAGTGCGATAAGCCAAGTGCTGATCCAGATCGTGTTAAAAATGAATTGGTAGTGAAGGGTGTTATTCCTGAAAACTACGGTGGTGATACCCAGTTTATCGAAGTATCTGCCCACACAGGTCAAGGTATTGATGAGCTGCTAGAAGCCATTTCATTGCAGGCTGAAGTGCTTGAATTGAATGCGGTAACTCACGCTGCAGCGAAAGGCGTCATTATCGAATCACGTTTGGACAAAGGCCGCGGTACTGTAGCGACCCTTTTGGTTCAACAAGGTACTTTGAATCAAGGCGACTTGGTTCTTGCTGGCCAAAGTTATGGCCGTGTGCGTTTGATGACCGACGAACGCGGTATCACCGTGAAAGAAGCTGGCCCATCAACCCCAGTGGAAATTCTCGGTTTGGATACAGCGCCAAGCGCCGGTGATGATTTCGTAGTTCTAACTGACGAGCGTAAAGCCCGTGAAGTTGCCCAGTTCCGCGCTGAGAAAGAGCGTCAAGAGAAGCTTGCCCGTCACACGGCTGCGAAACTTGAAAATATGTTCGCCGGTATGGACGCAGGCCAGAAGAAGATTCTGACCGTAGTTGCCAAGGCGGATGTGCGTGGTTCTCTCGAAGCGATCCTGTCGTCATTGGCGGATATTGGTAATGAAGAAGTTCAAGTTAACGTGATTTCGTCCGGTATCGGCGGCATTACGGAAAATGACGTGAACCTCGCCGTTACCACTGGCGCTATCATTGTCGGCTTCAACGTACGTGCGGATGGCGACACGCGCCGCATGGCAGAAACCGAAGGCGTTGATATTCGTTACTACAGCATCATTTATCAATTGCTGGACGAAATCAAAGCGGCACTCAGCGGTATGCTTGATCCAGAGCGTATCGAAACTATCGTCGGTATTGCCAACGTGCGCGAAGTGTTTACCTCGCCCAAGTTTGGTCAAGTTGCCGGTTGTATGGTTATCGAAGGCACTGTGTACCGCAGTAAGCCAATCCGTGTATTGCGTGACAACGTGGTGATTTTCCAAGGTGAATTGGAATCTCTCCGTCGCTTTAAAGACGACGTTAACGAAGTCCGTAACGGTGTGGAATGTGGTATCGGCGTGAAGAACTACGACGTTAAGGTCGGCGATCAGATCGAAGTTTACGAAGTGAAAGAGGTGGCGCGTAAGTTATAAGACTTGCGTAATGCCCCGCGCCCCGGCATCTAAAGGATGTTCGGGGCTTTGTTATTTTTAATCGCACTTAAAATGCGATGCTTTTGAGGTGGCGAATGCCAAGAGAATTTACAAGATCAGACCGCGTATCGGACGCAATTCAGCGCATTTTGGGGCAAGTGATTGCTCAGGAAGTTCGCGATCCCCGTATAGGTTTGGTCAATATTAATGCGGTGACAGTGACGCGCGACATGGCGTACGCCAAGGTCTATGTGACCTTCGTAGGCTCAGAAACCGAAGCTGAAAGTCTGGCGGCGGCATCTGTGCTCAATAAAGCCAGTGGTTTTTTGCGCGGGTTTATCGCCAAAGAACTGATTATGCGTTCCGTTCCAAAGCTACAGTTTATTTATGACAAAACCGCGATTCGCGGCCAAGAATTGTCCTATTTGATTGAGCGCGCAGTACGTGAAGATAGTCTGCATGAGCACGATGAAGAGCCGACTGAAGGTGTTGATACAAACGCTGCGAATGACGGCGATGCGCAAATTGATACATCGCAAAGTGATGGTTCAACAGGCGAGAAGGCTTAATGGCGCGTAGAAAAGGCCGTCCTGTTGACGGTGTCTTGTTGTTGATGAAACCTGACGGCATGACCTCAAACCATGCCTTACAACGCGCGAAGCGGTTGTTTTTTGTAGAGAAGGCTGGCCATACCGGTGCGCTTGATCCTTTAGCAACCGGCGTTTTGCCGCTCTGTTTCGGTGAGGCGACTAAGTTTTCGCAATTCTTGCTGGATGCTGACAAACGCTACCGCAGCACCTTTTTGCTCGGTGTGCGCATGAACACCAGTGATGCCGATGGCGAAGTGGTGGCAGAAGCATCCGCAGCGAACGTGACCCTCGAAGCCGTTAAGCAAGCCTTGATTCCGCTGACGGGCGATATTTTACAAGTGCCGTCCATGTTTTCGGCACTTAAACATCAAGGCCAACCGCTCTATAAATTAGCGCGCGATGGCATTGAGATTGAGCGTCAACCGCGCCCGGTCACGGTTTATGCGATAGAGATTTTAGGCTTTCGTCCCGGTGAGCGAGCGGAAGTGGATGTGGATGTGACCTGCAGTAAAGGCACCTACATTCGCTCCATTGCGGAAGATTTAGGTTTTGCGTTGGGCTGTGGCGCTCATGTGAAAACTTTGCATCGTTCTGCCGCCGGGCCGTTTTTGGAAGAGCAGTGCATAACGATGGAAGAGCTTGAAAAAGACTTCGAGCAGGGTAGTTATGAAGCACTGGATAAACGCCTGCTGAGTGCTGATGCGCCAGTCGCCAGTTTGCCCGCGATCATACTGCCAGATTCAAGTGCACACTACTTCCGCTTGGGGAATCCAGTCATGGATCCGCAGGTCTATCGCGTTGGCGAACAAGGTGATATGGTGCGCGTCTTTTGCGCAGAAACCGAACATAATGCCCAACAATTTTTGGGCTTGGGCGAGCTGACCGAAGATGGTCGCGTAGCCCCGAAACGAATTATTGCTAACCGCTCGGCGAACGAGCAGTAGCGCTGAATTTATCGATACGGCATCGCCAATCGATAAAACGCCTGCGAGGACATCCTTTTTCTCTCTTTCACAAGAGGCGAAAAGTTGGATAATCCCCGCGACAACCCACCTGTAAATATGCACGGGCGGGCTGTAATTTAATTGCATATTAACTGAGGAAAATATCATGGCACTGAGTGCTTCTGAAAAAGCTGCAATTGTATCCGAGTACCAACAAGCCGCTGGCGACACTGGCTCACCTGAAGTTCAAGTTGCTTTGTTGACTATCAACATCAACAAACTTCAAGGCCACTTCGCTAGCCACAAAGCTGACCACCACTCACGTCGTGGTTTGATTCGCATGGTAAATGCGCGTCGTAAGCTGTTGGATTACCTCAAAGGTAAAGACTCATCACGTTACACTGCACTGATTCAAAAATTGGGTCTGCGCCGTTAATTTGATCCATGCCCGCTTCGGCGGGCATTCTTGTTTTT
>DAOORH010000018.1:0-11887 GCA_035389145.1 Cellvibrio sp. | reverse complement strand
AAAGGATAAAAGAGTGAATCCGATTATTAAAAAATTTCAGTACGGCAACCAAACCGTAACCCTAGAAACTGGCCGCATTGCACGTCAAGCAACCGGTGCCGTTCTAGTAACCATGGGCGAAGTATCTGTACTTTGTACCGTTGTTGGTTCAAAGGAAGCAAAAGCAGGGCAAGACTTCTTCCCGCTTTCTGTGCATTACCAAGAAAAAAGCTACGCTGCCGGCCGTATTCCCGGTGGTTACTTGAAGCGTGAAGGCCGTCCTTCTGAAAAAGAAACTTTAACCTCGCGTTTGATCGACCGTCCAATTCGTCCTCTGTTTCCAGAAGGGTTTTTGAACGAAGTACAAGTGGTTTGTACTGTTGTATCAACTGACAAGCAATACGATCCAGATATAGTTGCGATGATCGGTACCTCTGCTGCTTTGGCAGTTTCCGGCATTCCATTCAATGGCCCAGTGGGTGCAGCGCGTGTTGCTTACACTCAGGCTGAAGGCTACATCCTCAACCCAAGCTTTGCTCAACTCGCTACTTCAGAGTTGGATATGGTGGTTGCGGGTACTAAAGACGCTGTATTGATGGTTGAATCTGAAGCAAAAGAATTGCCAGAAGACACCATGTTGGGCGCCGTGCTTTACGCTCACCAAGAGATGCAAGCCGTTGTGCAAGCTTGTGCTGAATTAGCTCGTGACGCTGGCAAGCCGCGTTGGGAGTGGGCAGCACCTGCTGAAAATATTGCATTGAAAGATGCTTTGGTAAAAGGTTTTGCTGACTCAATCGGTATGGCTTACCGCATTACCGATAAAGCTAAGCGTTATGATCGTTTGGGCGAATTGCGCAACTCAGCTGTTGCTGAGTTGGCGACCGAAGCTACTGGTTTCAGTGCTGATGACGTGAAAGCTGCCTTCGGCACCTTGGAATACCGTTTGGTGCGTGCAAACATCGTTGCTGGTCAGCCACGTATTGATGGTCGCGACAACAAAACCGTACGTCCAATTCAAGTTGAAGTTGGCGTGTTGGGCAAAGCGCACGGTTCTGCTTTGTTCACTCGCGGTGAAACTCAAGCGCTGGTAGTAGCGACCTTGGGCAACGCGCGCGATGCACAGATCATCGACTTCCTCGAAGGCTCCAAAAAAGACGCATTCATGTTGCACTACAACTTCCCACCCTTCTCGGTAGGTGAGTGTGGTCGTATGGGCGCAACTGGCCGTCGCGAAATTGGTCATGGCCGTTTGGCGCGTCGCAGTGTTACTGCCGTATTGCCAGCTGAAGCTGATTTCCCATACACCTTGCGTGTTGTGAGTGAAATTACTGAATCTAACGGTTCAAGCTCAATGGCTTCTGTATGTGGCGCGAGCTTGGCATTGATGGATGCAGGCGTTCCTTTGAAAGCACCGGTTGCCGGTATCGCTATGGGCTTGGTTAAAGAGCCTGAAGGTTTTGCGGTTCTTACCGACATCCTTGGCGACGAAGATCACCTTGGCGACATGGACTTCAAAGTAGCGGGTACCACTAGCGGTGTAACTGCACTGCAAATGGATATCAAAATTGAAGGCATCACCGAAGAGATTATGGAAATCGCATTACAGCAGGCTCTTGCTGCGCGTTTACACATTCTCGGCGAGATGAACAAAGTATTGGCGGCATCGCGCAACGTTGTTAGCGAAAACGCACCACGCTTTGAAACCATCAAGATTCATCCAGACAAGATCCGTGACATCATCGGTAAAGGCGGCGCAACTATCCGTTCTATCACCGAAGAAACCGGTTCTTCAATTGATATCGATGATGACGGCACCGTTAAAATTTACGCCGACAACAACGAAGCCTTGCAAGCTGCAATCTTCCGCGTTCAAGGTATCGTTGCAGAAGCTGAAATCGGCGCAATTTACGAAGGCACTGTGGTACGCATCGTAGATTTCGGCGCATTCGTAAACTTCTTGCCCGGTAAAGACGGCTTGGTACACATTTCACAAATCGCCGACGAGCGCGTAAACAGCGTTGCCGATTATTTGAAAGAAGGCCAAATCGTAAAAGTGAAATGCTTGGACGTAGATCAACGCGGCCGCATCAAGCTTTCTATCAAAGAAGCAACTGCGGATGCAGCAGGCGAAGCGCCAGCCGCTGAAGCTGCAGCAGAGTAATCTGTTGTGAGTTAATAAGAAGCCCCGATATTCTTCGGGGCTTTTTTTTACCTAAAAATAATCAAATAACGAGGCATTAAACAATGCGTTCAATAATAATCGGTTTATTCGCAATGCTTGTGTTATCAAGCTGCGCACAAAACGCGCCCACGAAAATTACCCGCTACACCATGAACCCATGGGAAAAAGAGATTGGCTACGCTGCTGTTGTGCAGGCGGGAAATACTTACCATATTTCTGGTGTAACTTGCGGAGGCCCCAATTATCAGGCAGCGGTGCCCGAGTGCTATAAAGAGTTACAAACTGTTTTGGGGCGGCTAGGGCTCACCACAAAAAATATCGTCAAAGAAAATGTGTATGCGCTGGATATTGAACAGTTTAAAGAACAGATTGCGCAGCGCAAAAGCTTCTATGGTAATGCAGATTATCCAGCTGCAACTTGGGTGCAAGTGGATCGTTTGTATTTGCCTGAACATTTGGTGGAGATAGAGCTGGTACTTGTTATGTAACTCTAGATTCTCCCCATCCATGCTCTTTTGGTAGGGCTCTTCCTGCTGTGCTTCCCCCTTAATTTGCAAGCATCAATAAAAGATATTTGCAAATTCATCTCATGTGTATTAGTGTAGCAATACACATGAGATTGCGTGTTCGGGCACGCCTTTCTATAGCGCTAGACGCGTTCATTTCATTTAACTACTTAAGGATTCTCCATGAGCAAGGCAATTCGTATATTTTCTGTTTTAACTGGTTTGATATTTAGTCACAGCTTACTGGCTGATTCTACTGTCTACGAAATTACCAAAGGCAAAAATAAGATTTACTTAGCGGGCACTATTCATATGTTGCGCGCGCAGGATTTTCCTCAGCCGGTTGAGTTCGATGCTGCTTACGGCGCATCGCAAAAAATATTTTTTGAAACGGATCTGCAAAAAGCTAAAGAGCCTGCATTTGGTCAGCGTTTTGCGCAAGCCATGATGCTACCCAATAACACAACTTTAAAAGATGTGTTGGATGCTGATACCTGGGCCGCCTTACAAGCATTTTCAGCCAAGAGCCAATATCCGCTCAGTCAGACCATGATGTACAACCCCGCCATGACCAGTATTTTAATTTCAATGACAGAAGCCAAAAAATTTGGTGCGGGTGATGGTATAGATGCCCACTACGATAAGGCTGCGCGCGCAGATAATAAAATTATCAGTGAGTTGGAGTCGGCGGATGATGTAATTGCCTACATGAAATTGTTTGCGCAAGAGGATCCGAATAAGGTGATTAACAGCACTTTAAAAGATGCAGAAAATTTACAAGGTTATTTTGAATCCATGATTGCAAGTTGGAAGAGCGGTGATTTGGATGCCTTAGATAAAGAAATGGGGCAAAAAATGAAAGCAGAAACCCCAAATGCCTATCAAGCGCTGGTCGTTAATCGTAATAAAAAATGGTTTCCGCAAATAGAGCAAATGTTTAAAACGCCTGAAGTGGAAATGGTGTTGGTGGGCACTTTACATTTGTCGGGTAGCGATGGCTTGTTGGCGCAACTGAAAAAATCGGGCTATCAGGTAAAACCTTATAAAATCAAAAAATAAATCCTTATCAAATAACTAAGCAATCAGAACAGACAGGAAGCAAAGCCGTGGAGAATCTAATGCTTGATATTAAAAACCTTCAGCGAAAAATTGATAATGTCACCATTATCAAAAGCGTAACTGCACAAGTAAAAGCGGGCGATGTGATTGCATTGCTTGGCAAAAACGGCGCAGGTAAAACTACACTCTTGGAAACCTTGCTCGGCTTTAGCTTCCCGTCTTTTGGTGGGGTACAAATCTGGGGTGAAAATGCCACAGAGATGAAAGGCGATATAAAGCAGCGCATTGGTTTTGTGCCGCAGCAAGATGAATTGCTGGCAGGCTTCAATGGCCGCGAACATATAGATTTATTTAAAGCGTTTCGCAAAACCTGGAATAGCGAACTGGTAGATCGCCTAGTGGCTGAATGGCTAATTCCTATGGATATAGCCGCCCGCAAAATGTCGGTCGGTCAGCGCCAAAAATTATCCATTCTTTTAGCTATAGCCCACGAGCCGGAATTATTAATTTTGGATGAGCCGGTAGCCAGTCTTGATCCAGTTGCGCGCCGTCAATTTTTGCAGCAGTTGGTAGATATTGCCGCTGATGAAAATCGCGCAATTATTTTCTCCTCACATATAGTCTCAGATATGGAGCGCGTAGCCAATCAGGTATGGATGCTGCAAAACGGTGAATTAAGTTATCAGGGTGGTTTAGATGAGTTGAAAGAATCTATCGCTCGTTTAACCATTAGTGCGAAAGAAAATTTACCCACGAATTTAGGATTGTCCAACGTTGTTAAGCAGCGCATTCAAGGCGAGAAAGCGTGGGTTACGTTGAAAAATTGGTCGCCTGAACAGCAGGAGAAGATAGCCCAGCAGCTTAATGCAGATGTTCAGGTGGACTACTTATCTCTTGAAGATATTTTCCTAGAATTAAATTCGTGATCATTCCTGGTTAAGAAATTAGTTTCCTGTAGTGGTGAAAGAGGATTTTAGTGAATGAGCCAATTTACGCGTGGGTCATCAATTGTAGAAATAGCTAACCAGTATTGGCAGCTAATCAATGTCATGTTGTTTAGCTTGAAAGTGGTCGGTTATATCGTGGTGTTTGTACTTGGAGTAGCAATTTTATCTGCTGCGTTTAGCTTGGTGTTTCCAGATTTCGCAATTCTTGCATCAATTTCATTTTCAATCTTCAGTTTTGTTGCGTTTATGGGGTTACCTGTTGGGATATTTGTCTTGGCGGGCAATAGAAGTATCAACTTGGCAGCGAACATCAAGAAAAAATTATTTCTTATTATGTTCACAACAACGCTACTAACTGTGTTGATTAATATAATGTCTATCGTTAACCCAGCGCATGCGATACCAAAAATGAATTTGATGGTGATGAGTCTACTTTTTTGCCCACTCTATTTCATGTTGACTATTTTAATTGCTGGTAAGGATATTGGTTTGTCAATGTTTTCGCCGGTGCTCATGATCGTTATTGCGAAAACGGCATTTGCTTATCTGTCGGATTTTCCTGTCATTTGGTTGTGTGTAGGTGCTGTGGCCAGTTGGATGTTGTTTCACTACTGGTGGATGAGCTTTACGCTGAAAGGTGGTTCCATAAAGTCCGCCTTGTTGCAGGTGGATAGCTCTGGTGTGCAAGAGCCGCTGTGGGAGAAGCTCGTGTGGTTTAAGGCAGGCAAAATAAGCACAGCCATGGGCACATTTTTGTTGGGGCGTAGCGATCACGTGTTCTCTTTCCTAAAAAGAATCTTATTTATTTTCTTTATAAGCTTTTTATGGATGCTTTATGCGTCTAATGGATTTAAATTGACTGAACTTTACGGTGATAAAATCCGTATTGCTATTTTTGCTGCAAGTGCCTATTCATTTATTTTAATAAGCATGGATTTTTACAGCAGGAAGATGATGCTAAATATGAAACGTGCGTGGCTCGTATTTGCTGGCAATCGAGAGGGGCTTTTTCTGTATATGGAATCTTTCTTTTGGCGTGGGCTAGCTTGGCTCGTATCCTTTAATTTCGTATTGCTAGCCTTGTTTTTATTGTTCACTCATCAGCTGCAATACCTCCTGTACGTTGCAGTAGGTGTTTTTATCATGAGTTTAATTATTACGCTGGATTTCTACTGGGATATCTATTGCTACAAAAAAGGTCAACAAGCAGGTCACATTAATTTTCGCAAGGCCATCGTCAGCGCATTTCTGGTGATTCTGAGTTGTTTTTATTTGGTGGAAAAATACAGTACTTTCAATACGCCGGAAATTAAGGATGGGGTTGCTATTTTAATAGCGCTTTTAGCAATCGTATTGTTAAAGCCTGCCAGAAAGGTGTGTATGAAACGATTCAAATTGGTGGATATTTAAATGCAGGCTCATGTAATGGCCGTTGCTGCGGCAAAAAAATCCGGTTTGATTGATAGATGTCTTTCTCTCTTCAAGGTTTTGTGCTTTGGTGTTTCTTGGCTGCGGGGCAGCTTTATTGCTTTGTTTTGTTTATGGGTGCTGGCATATACGGCTAAAGTCCTTTCATTGTCTGTGCAAGCACAAGCTGCAGTGATGATGTTACCTGTATTGATGCAAGTATTTATTGCGCTTTTTATAGGAATGCGGGCCGCTTTTTTGCTGGGGAATTCCCAATTGCATTTAATGGGTGTGCGAAAAGAGCTTTACATAAGTTTGTTGTTGCTAGGTTTGTTATTTGGCGGGCTGGCTTTTGATCCTAAAGATCCTGACAATTTGTACAGAGCAAAACTGTTGGTATTTAATTTTCTCAGTTTAGGTATGCTATGGATGATGTTGCTGTTTAGCTTTCAGTTGTTGCCGATGTTTGTGTTGGCCTTAGCCGGCGGCTTGAGTATCTATTTAGCTTTTGTTGTAGGTTTCAATCTCGCTATGTCAGGCTTGGCCATTTTTACGTGGGCTTATGTTGGCTATTGGTTGTGGCGCAGCCCTTTACAAAGACAGTTCAAGTTTGAAAGCTTTACTGGGTTTGTAGATTATTGTGTGGAATGTTTAAAAATTGCGAGCCTAAAGCAAGCATTAACGCGGGTTAAAAATAAAGAGCATGTATTACTCATGAGCGAGGGTGATGGCTATTTAAATAGAATAATTCTGGCTCCCGTATTCAGTTTGATTTTCACACTTATCTATGTTGTTTTCATGCAGAGTATGAAAGAGCTTTGTTTATGGATGATCCTGCTTTTTTTAAATGGAACTAGGGCAAAAATTAAAATAACCCAGTCGCACGCAAAATTATGGTTGCTGAACGATGGTGGTAGAATTGAACAATTTAAGACTGCGGAACATCTTACTTTGAGGCTTAACGTCTACCTGCTGATGGTAGCTGCTTTGATGCTGGCTCTTTGGATAAGTATGAATCCAAGCCTTCTTGTTCATGGCGTCGCCGCGCTCTGTTTAAGCTTTTTGTTGGTTGTTGCTACCGATTATTATGCCGGTTTAATTATGCCTGCGAATAAAGTCCTATTAATGGTATTGGTTTTTGTGAAAATGGGATTTACGGCGGCTATTACATTCATGCAACTGGGACTGATATGGTACCTGTTGATGGCAATTATCCTGTTGCTCATGTGCGTGGTGTTTCGTAAGCTCGCTCAAAGAGATTTTATGTGCGCTAATTTATCTGTGAGAGCGTCCTAGTGTTCATTTTAAACCCGCAATCGGGCATCCCCATTTATCGCCAACTGATCGATCAGGTTCGGCGTATGATTGCGGGCGGGCAATTAAAAATGGGCGATGATTTGCCATCGGTGCGCGAACTTGCGCTTGAGCATGCGGTTAATCCCATGACAATCTCTAAAGCCTATTCCATGTTAGAGCTTGAAGGTTTATTGGTTAGGCAGCGCGGTAAGCCTATGCAGGTTGCTGCAGAGAACCCGCTAACGAAAACCAAAGAATCGCGCTTGGCACATTTGCGCCCACAGTTGGAAAATCTCGTTATGGCCGCCAAACAATTAGAAGTGAGCGACGAGCTTTTACTTAAAGAGCTGAAGCGATTTTTAACGGAAAACTAATAGCAAATGAGTTCTTGAGCGCATGCCTCAAGTATTCAAGTGTGCGCCGCTAACAATAATAGAGAGTACGGAGATTTAGCTATGCGTAATTATCTAGTTGTGGTGTTTTATCTCTTGCTGTCTACAGGCTTGGTTGGGTGCGACTCTGGCAATCCAATGGATACAGAAAAAAGCATTTCATGGCTGAATATGTGCCCTGACTTTTCCACAACCGGGAAGGCACCCGTTGCGCAAAATGCACAATGCGGCACATTAGATGTTGCTGAAAATCCGCAAGACAAAAACTCTAAAAAAATCGCGCTCAATGTGTTGCGTATTCCTGCGGTAAATCCTGTACCTGAGCAAGATCCGCTCTTTGTTATCGCCGGTGGCCCCGGTCAAGCTGCTGTTGTAGTTGCCGAATCCATGCATTCGCTGTTTAGGGATGTTCGGAAAAATCGCGATATTGTTTTTGTAGATCAGCGCGGTACGGGAAAATCTAATCCCTTTCCCTGTGAGTTTGATGCTGAGTCCACCAAGCCCATGCCTATCGCTGAAGAGGAAGCACTGGGCCGAGAGGCTGTTAAGCAGTGCATAGAAAAGATTAAAGATTATGCCGCCTATTACACGACTAATTATGCAGTGCAGGATTTGGATGCTGTGCGCGCAGCTTTAGGTTACGAAAAAATAAACTTGTGGGGCGGCTCATATGGTTCGCGAGTGGTGTTGGAATATCTGCGTCGCTATCCCATCCATACTCGCGCCAGTGTTTTAGATGGTGTTGCTCCTGTTGCAATTGCGCTGCCTTGGTCGATGGAGACAGATGGTTTAGCTGCATTGCAAACCATTAATAAACAGTGTGCTAATACGCCTGCATGCCTCACGCATTTCGGCGACATAGTGCAAAAAGCGCAGACGATTTCCAGTCGCTTGCTCGCGAATCCGCAAGACATAAAAATTACGCATCCTCGCACGCAAGAAAAAGTGATTGTAAATATGGCTGCGCAGGATTTTTCTGGCGTAATTCGCTTGGCGCTTTATAGTCGCGATTTGTCATCGCTTTTGCCGCAAGTGATTAGTGATGCAGAAGCGGGTGACTATTCAGTATTAGCTTCACTGGTTTATTTAGCAAAATCGAAAAGCGAAATGGCGGGTATTAATTACGGCATGCACTACACGGTGGTGTGCAATGAAGATTATCCACTTTATAAAGATAAACCGGCCACCGATGCTAACGTATTTTTAAATACCCAAATGGTGCAAAAATATTCAGAGATTTGTGAGCATTGGCCGCGTGCGCAATTGCCAGATGATTATTGGGCGCCGGTTAAAAGCGATTCTCCAGTGTTGGCTTTGTCTGGCGCGGTTGATCCGGTAACTCCGCCATACTGGGGTGAGCAAGTAAAGGCAGGTTTGACTAATCTAACGCATATAGTTGCACCGGGTGGGCATCATATAGTGACCTCGGAAGGCTGCATCGCACAATTAATTACGGCTTTTATTGCTAAGGGTGACGGTAAAGCCTTAGATGCTAGCTGCGCCAAGAATATTCAACCGCTAGCCATTTATATTCCTCCTTCTTTTATGGAAAAAGTAAATTCTCCAGAAACGATTAAGGGAAAGGAATAAATCATGATTCGTATTGAAAACATTAGTAAAGATTTTGGGAACAAAAAAGCAGGCGTTGTTCATGCGCTGAAGAATGTTTCATTCACCTTGCGCGATGGTGAAATTACTGGATTGTTGGGCGTTAATGGCGCGGGGAAATCTACACTTCTGCGTTTAATATATGGTCTACAAACACCAACCACAGGCGATATTTTTGTCGATGATATTAACGTGCAAAAAAAGCCTGACAGTGCACGCCAACGCTTAGGGGTATTGCCAGATGATACAGGGTTATACAAGCGCTTAACTGCGCGCGAAAATATTCATTACTTTGGAGAGCTACAAGGCTTGCCATCAGATGTGTTGGCGAAAAATTCGCAGGAGTTAATTTCACTCTTGGCGATGGAAAATATTGCCCAGCGCCGAGCGGATGGTTTTTCTTTGGGTGAACGAATGAAAACTGCATTGGCGCGTGCGATTGTGCATCAACCGCAACATATTTTATTGGATGAGCCAACCAATGGCTTGGATGTTATTACCACGCGCGCTGTGCGCAATATGTTGTTGACCTTGCGCGATCAAGGCCGCTGTGTGTTGTTCTCCAGTCATCTTATGCATGAGGTGGGTGGTTTGTGTGATCGGATATTAATTATTGCCGGTGGTGAAATTGTTGCGGATGGCAGCGTGGCTGAAATTATCGCCCAAGCGAATACGGCTACATTAGAGGATGCTTTTATTAAGTTGTCGCAGGTATCGGAGTCGGTATCTGGACAAGGAGAGCAGTATGTTAACTAAGCACAATATTACTATGGCTCTAGTGGTACTGCGTAAGGAACTGAAAGATGCGTTGCGCGATAAGCGAGCAATGCGCTTGGCGTTTTTGCCCCCCGTGTATTTTGTCGCTATTTTTGTTGGCCTGGTAATATTTGCAGTGAATATGGCTAACGATAAAAAAGTCGCGGGTGTCTATTCAATTCCCATTTATGTTGAGGGCGAACAAAACCTACCGGAATTGGTGGCTTGGCTGCGTGAGCAAGGTGCGGATATTAAGACCATTGACTCAGGCGCTTTTCAGCAAGTAAAAGATAAGAAAATTGATTTTGCATTAATCCTTTCTGATGAGGCAAAGCAGAAGCGTGCCAAAGGTGAGTCTGCTCCGGTGTGGTTGGTGTATGACGGCGCTAATCAAAAATTATCATCCAGTATTGGTTTTGTGCGCTCGCAAATTTATGTGTGGGGTTCGCGGGTGGGTGCTGTGAATTTAATGGCGCGCGGTATAGCGCCAGATGTTGGCAGCCCCATTCAATTACGAGAGGAAAATGTAGCCGACGAACAAAAGATGAGTGTGTATTTGTTGGCGAGCGTGCCCTTAACACTATTGTTGGCGGTGTTTATTGGTAGTGTGGGTTTTTCTGCCGATATGACCGCCGGTGAGCGTGAGCGTCGCTCATTGGAATCGCTGCTTATTACGCCTACGGCTACTTTTTCTATTTACCTTGGTAAATGGTTGACTGCTACCTTGTTAACTATTGTCCTTTTAATTATTCAATTAATTTTGTTTGCAATAGCCTTTCGCTTTTTACCCTTTAATCAGTTGGGTTTACGTGTAGATGTTCATATTATTGATTTGATTAAGGTGTTCTGGGTATTGTTGCCTGTTGTGCTTTTTGCGGTGGCACTACAGTTGAGCTTATCCATATTCGCAAAATCGTTTAAAGATGCACAAACGCTTATGGCTGCTTTGGTTTTTGTTCCCATGCTACTAAATTTTTACACAGTGATTAACCCCGGCATGTTTTACGAGTGGTGGCTGTGGGTGCCCGTGCTGGGTCAGGCAGTGGTAATTAAAGAAATTTTATTGGGCGGAACTATTGCTTCTTTTGCGTTTTGGAAGTTTTGGTTGGTAGCAATAGCAATCACCGTGGCTACATTTTGGCTGGGTATTAAGCAGTTGCGTAGGCCTAAAATAATTTATGGGTAAACGCTGGAATTAAAAAATAAACCCGCTTTTTAGCGGGTTTATTTTTAGTTGTATCAAAGTGGTGGTGCTGTATCTGCAAAGGGTTTGTATTTATTAATGCCCGCCAAAAACTGCTGTAAGTTTTCGTGAGCGTCTATATTGATACGCTTGCGAAATAAGCCCCAGAATAAATAGCAGGCTAAGCGCAACTCTACATCGCTGTAAGGTGCTTGCATGGGCAGTGTCAATGCATTTAATTCTACAAGGCTAGATTCAATACGTGCTGCTTGGCGGCGGGTGTATTCGTAAGCTTGTAAATCCACGCCATCGCGTTGTAAGAAAAATAAGTTTACGGTCGCGTCCAGTGCTGTGCTTACCATGGCAAATAAATCGAGTTCGCTTGCGGTAGATAGAAATGCACTTCCCGCCTTTTCACGGATATGTTTCAAAATGGAACTGGAATCCGTTAAAAAAATATTGCCATCTTCCAAAAAAGGCACTCGTTGGGTGGGTGATTGTGCTGCGCTGCCCGCTTGATCTGTCTCAATAAATTTACACACCAGCCCTGTTTCTAATAAGGCAATGCGGCA
>DAOORH010000017.1:0-18475 GCA_035389145.1 Cellvibrio sp. | reverse complement strand
GTGCATCGTTCAAACTCGACACAGATCAAAATGTTTTCCGTGGCATATTGGCAACGGGTATTGATTTTGGCCCAGATGGCGCACTCTACATGAGTGACTGGATGGAAGGCTGGAGCCTAAAACAAAAAGGCCGTATTTGGAAATTGGATACGCCAGAAACCGCGAACAACGCAGCGCGCAAAGATACTCAAGCACACCTTGCAGAAAGTTTTAGTGGACACTCACTGCAAAAATTAACAGCGCTATTAACCCATGCCGATATGCGCGTGCGTCAGAAAGCACAACTAGAGTTAGTGGAGCGCAAAGCAACGCAACAATTACAAGCAGTTGCGACTGACTCAACACATCAACTTGCGCGCATCCACGCGCTTTGGGGACTTGGCCAATTAGCGCGAAAAGATACCGCGCAGGCCGCCATTTTAATTCCGTTCTTAAGCGATAAAGACGTAGAAATTCGCGCGCAAGCTGCAAAATTATTAGGCGATACCAAAGCGGTTACTGCCACTAATAATTTACTGCCACTCTTAGGTGACAACAGTTTACGCGTGCAATTTTTTGCCGCGCAAGCACTCGGGCGCCTAAACGAAAAATCAGGCGCAGAAGCTGCAATTACGCCTCTCGTTGCCATGCTCGCCGCCAATAATGATAAGGATGTTTATTTACGCCAAGCAGGTGCCATAGCACTCGCACGTATTGGCAACCAAGATGCACTGGCCAAATTGGTGAATCACCCATCAGAGGCTGTTCGCATTGCCGCAGTAGTTGCTTTAAAACGTTTGGAAAGCCCAGCACTCGCGCTGTTCTTAAATGACTCCAGCGAATTTGTAGTGACCAATGCTGCGCGCGCCATTAGCGATGATAATTTTGTAACAGCAGCCTTGCCCGCTTTAGCAAAATTATTAGATGCACCGCGCTTTACCAACGAGCCGCTATTGCGCCGCGCCATTAACGCCAACCTCTATGCAACAGGCACCAACAGCAGCGCAGAAAATAGCGCTCGCTTAGTGCGCTTTGCACAGCAAAAAAATATCGCCAGTGCGTTGCGTGCAGAAGCAATCAATACGCTATCGGTTTGGGCAAAGTCATCAGATTTTGATCGCGTGACCGGTCAATATCGCGGAGCCGTAACTCATGATGCTGCAAATGCCCAGCAAGCTTTAGCTAGCGCCTATAAAAATTTACTGGCCGATAAGAACAGTAATTTTCGCGCCGCGACTATTACAGCCCTTGCTGAGTTTGATGTAAAAAATACTAACGACTCATTGGTCAAAACACTCTCGCAAGATCCTGACCCAGCCGTTCGCATTGCCGCTTTAAAGGCCCTGAAAAAATTTAAACTAAGCGACATGAGTAAAACCACGTTTGCAGCATTGAAAGATAAAGATCAATCAGTTCGCATGGCTGCTTTAGGGCTATTGCCGGAATTAAGTTTACCCGTGCAACAAGTTGTCTCCATGCATGATTTGCTGTTGCAAAACGGAACCATTGGTGAACAGCAAGCAGCCTATACTTCGCTCTCCAATGTTAAAGCGCCTGAGGCTACCGCGATATTTAAACAACAGCTGCAACGCTTGATTGAGGGGAAAATTGCCAGAGAAGTGCAACTTGATTTAATCTCTGCTGCAGAAAAAACTGACTCTGCAGAATTAAAACAATTGCTGGCCACTTATGAAGCCAGCAAAAATGCCAACAATCCTTTGGATGTTTACCGCGAATCTTTATTAGGTGGCAATGCAACTGAAGGGAAAAATTTATTTCGCTTCAGTAATATGGCGCAATGTGTACGCTGCCATATGGTAGGCGTAAATGGTGCGCGTGTTGGCCCTGAGCTTACTACTATTGCCAGCCGTATATCGCGTGAGCAAATGTTAGAAGCATTGGTTAGCCCATCGGCGCGCATTGCTCCCGGATTCGGTCGCATTACCGCCGTGTTAAAAACCGGTGAACGTATTGAGGGCGCATTTGATGCAGAAACCGACACGACTATAACGATCACTGGCAACGATAAAACGCATAGCTTAAATCGCACCGATATCGCAAAAATCGAAACCAGTACCTCGGGCATGCCACCGATGAATTTATTGTTGGATCGCATGCAAATTCGGGATTTAGTAGCCTATCTTTCAACACTCAAAGCAGAAACAATAGAAGGGCATTAAGGAATCAATAAAAAGCCCCGCCAGCTAGTCACTGGCGGGGCTTTTTATCTTGTGCAATTTGAACTTGAAAGCAATTAATACTTACAGGTTTTAGCGTCATCTTTTACAAAATATGGTTTGTAATTCTTCGCTTTTTTGTCCATACAACCTTTTAGATTTAACAAACGAACTGAACGGAAATCAGTAGGGTGGGATTCCGCTTGCAAGGCGATAAAACCTTGCTCCAGTGGCGTGCCGTCATCCTTCTGTAAGCTGGTATATTCGAATACCAACTTGCCATTAATAATGTGCTGCGCCAATTCGCTGCCATGCACGATTAATTCGGCCGTTACCCACTGGTCGCCATGAAAGGTGTCGCTTGAGGAGTAGATACAATGGTCTTTATTCAATGCACCCTTAAGAACTATTTGAGTTCCTGGTGTGCAGATGTTGCCGGTAGTCCGCGCATCTTTGCCATTGCCGCCTAACAGCTGGTATTCCATGCTGAGCGGGAAATCTTGATCCACCGCCATACTTTGTGGTGATTGTGTATGAAACATAATACCGTTGTTACGCAGCGCCCAATCTGGGCCATTTTTGACTTGCTCACCCACAAAACGATATTCCACTCGCAACTTATAATGCGAGTAGGCGCCGCTATTGGAAAAAATATGGCCAAAGGTATCGCCAAAGGTATCGTACTTATCATAGCGCGCTTGTAATAAGCCATCTTTCACACGAAAGGTTTCAAAGGCATTTTCGCCCGCAGCATAGCCCTTTAACTTTACGGTCCAGTTGCTTAAGTCTTTGCCATTGAATAAATCCACCCACTCTGCTTGCGCAGGCTTGTTCGCCGCCGCGGCAGAAAAAGTCGCAGCCGCTAACAATAAGGCTAAAAGTGTTTTGTAAGCTTGATAAATTTTCATAGTTCGCATAATCCCATTCACTAATTATCGTTAGATTTCTTGCAAGCCTAGTTTAACCAAGAAACAAAAATCCGATACAAAAAAACTCGCTCTTTTTAGGGAGCGAGTTTTTATGGGCTAGTTATTTGGCTAAGGTTGCAACTCAATGTCGTAATCAATGATTACTGGCATATGGCTGGAGAACTGCTGGGTTTTATAAATCGCCGCATACTCAACTTTAGGGCCAATACTATTGGAAACCACTTGGAAATCAGTACGCCAGCCGTCGCCATCGCCCTTTAGGCCTTTAGGCCACCAGCTGTATTCATCGCTGTCTTTGTTAACTCGGCGGAAGGCATCCACATAGCCCAATTGATTGTAGAGTTGACTCAACCATTGGCGTTCATGGGGCAAGAAACCGGAATTGTGTTGGTTTTCGCCAGAGTTGCTTACATCGCGTGGGGTATGAGCCATAGCCCAGTTGCCACAGAAAATATATTCGCGGCGCTTACGGGTAATTTTGTCGAGGTGAGCTTGGAAATCATCAAAAAACTTGATTTTCACTTCTTGCGATTCAACTTCTGAAGTGGCGCTAGGAGCCAACAGAGAACCTACACTCAATTGCTCGTAATCGACTTGGAGGTAGCGGCCTTCCATATCTACGCCAGAAGAAAACCCCAAACCATAAATTAAGGCTTTGGGTTGTACACGGGTGTAGATGGCAACGCCATTGTAGTTTTTGGTACCGGAATCAAAGAAATAGGCAAAGTAGCCGTCGAGTTCATACTCGGGCTTTTCCATATCGCGTTCACGTACGCGAAGGTCTTGCAAACAGATTAAATCTGCATCCTGATTTGCCAGCCAGTCATAAAGACCGCGCTGCGCCGACTGAACTATCCCATCGACGCCAAGACTTATAACTCTCATGTTAGCCCCTTGATTACGGACTGTGTATGATACCCAAGGTTTATCACAATGTGTTACCTATGTTTCTAAATGTTACGTTTATTATAAGCTTATAGGAGATTGTGCGTAGGAAAACGACTAGATAACCAAAAGACAATTGAGTTCAATACTCGCGCCCATAAAATCTTATTCTTAGTATCTTCAAACTTAGTTCATAAATAGGAAAATTGCATGCAAAAATACCAGCACGACTTCATTCAGCTGGCAATTAAACACCAAGCGCTCTGTTTTGGTGAGTTTACGCTGAAGTCTGGCCGTACCAGCCCCTACTTTTTTAATGCCGGCCGCTTTCAAACCGGTAGTGCTTTGGCTGAGCTTGGTCGCTTTTACGCTGCGGCGATTAAAGCCGCCAATATTGAGTTTGATATTGTATTCGGCCCCGCCTACAAAGGTATTCCATTGGCGGCTACTACCGCTATCGCCTTAGCAGATCATTACCAACAAGACTTACCCTATTGCTACAACCGTAAAGAAGCCAAAGATCATGGCGAGGGCGGCACTTTGGTTGGCGCCCCACTGCAAGGCAAAGTCTTAATTGTCGATGATGTCATCACCGCAGGAACTGCCGTACGCGAAGTTATGTCTATAATTAAGTCAGCAGGTGCAGCACCGGCGGCAGTACTGATCGGCTTAAATCGCCAAGAAAAAGGTCAAGGTGAGCTATCGGCGATTCAAGAAGTTGAACAATCTTTCGGTATTCCCGTGGTGAGCATTATTAATTTAAACCACATCATTCATTATTTGGAAAGCCAAGTTGACCAGCAGGACATGGTCAATAAAATTAAAGCTTACCGTACCACCTATGGTGTAGAGTAAGCTGAGGTTCAGGTATACCGAACTAGTATCAACTCAAAATGTGTCTACTACCAATACTCTGGAAGCTATGAAACGATCATTTAATTTTGTGTTTGCGCTTTTTTTGATCAGCGGTTTTATTGTGGCTGCCAGCACCCCTGTGCTGGCACAAGTTGGCAATAAAATGTTTTATCGCTACACCACTAATGATGGACGTAAAGTGGTGTCGCAGACAATTCCACCGCAATTTGTTCGCAATGGCTACGAACTTCTGACTATCAGCGGTGAGATTGTTAAAGTGGTTCCTCCTGCACCGCCAGAGGCAGACGCAGAACGCATTGCGAATGAACGTAAAGCTGCCAAGGAGCAAGCAAGAAGAGATGTAGAACTACGTCGAACTTATAGTTCAGTGTTGGATATAGATTCAGCCAAAACACGCAATTTGCAGGAGCTGCAAAACACCATCAATATTTTGCAAGCCAATCTGAGCAGCGTTAAATCTCAACTTAAAGCGCAAGAGGTGCATGCGGCAAGTGTTGAACGTAGCGGTAAAACGCTATCAAACGACATATTGAAAAATATCTCAACCCTGCGGACAGAAGAAAAAGAACTCAATATACAGATAAAACAGCGCGAAGCCGAGTATCAAAAATCTGCCGATAGATACGAGCACGATAAGCTTAGGTTTGTTGAAATCAGCAAACCCAAACAATAAAACCGGCAATGCCGGTTTTTTTATACCTAAACTAAATTTGTTTTTTCTAACAAGGGGACAAGCGCACTCCATTGCTCGTGCCAAAGAGCGCTGGGCGACATTTGAAATTCACTGCGGACAAATTGAACCATAACACCGTCGGCATAGGCCATTAAGAAGTGCGCCAAGGTTACGGAGGGCAAACTGGGTTTGAAATCTTTGCGCAACTCAGCATCGCGCAGCAGTTGTTTCAATTGAGTTTCAATACGTTCAAAAAACTGCACTATCCGTTGGCGCAAGCGCGCCGTTTCGCCCGTGAGCGCATCGCCAATTAACAAGCGCGACATGCCAGGGTGCGTCTCAGCAAATTTTAGTAAAACACCGATAATTAATTCACAGCGTTTTAGCGGCAATTTTTCTTCCGCCAGCACTAATGTCATCTGCGAGAATACCGAGTCTTCGATAAACTCTATAAGACCTTCGAACATTTTGGTTTTACTGGGAAAGTGGCGATACAAAGCGGCTTCCGATACGCCGACAGATTTGGCAAGCGAGGAGGTTGTAATGCGCTCACCGGGGCTATCTTCTAAAGTTTTTTCAAGTGCTGATAAAATTTGCTCACGGCGAGAAATTTTAACTCCAGTTTTGATCATCGTTTATACCTGCATCCGTTGCACATTAAAAATGGTCAATAAAATTAGCAACAAGCCTCAATGAAAAACGAGTGCTTGCTGCTAATTAATCTGTTGATTTATTTAGATTTGTTAGTAATTAAAGTACCCACGCCTGCATCGGTAAAAATCTCTAAGAGCACAGCATGCTCAACACGCCCATCAATAATATGTGCACTGGTGCAACCGCCTTTTACAGCGTCCAAAGCACAGGCAATTTTTGGTAGCATACCACCATAAATAGTGCCATCTGCAATCAAATCATCAACCTGAGCCGTACTCAAACCAGTCAATACTTTGCCTTGCTTATCTTGCAAACCAGACACATTGGTCAACAACATTAATTTTTCAGCATTTAAATATTCGGCAATTTTCCCCGCCACTAAATCGGCGTTGATGTTGTATGACGAGCCATCCTCACCAACTCCTATAGGTGCAATTACTGGAATAAAATCGCTATTAATAAGCATATCAATCACTGCCGTATTTATACCGGACACTTCACCCACTTGACCAATATCTAAAATTTCGGGAGCCAGCATTTCAGGGGTTTTGTGTGTGACTGTTAGTTTTTTAGCGCGAATTAATTGGCCATCTTTACCGGTTAAGCCAATAGCTTGTCCACCATTGCGGTTAATTAAACTCACAATTTGCTTGTTCACTGTACCGCCTAATACCATTTCTACTACATCCATAGTTGCGCTATCAGTAACGCGCATGCCATTGATGAATTCTGATTTGATATTGAGTTTTTCTAAAAGACTACCAATTTGTGGGCCGCCGCCGTGAACAACTACAGGGTTCATTCCTACCAATTTCATCATGACGATGTCACGCGCAAAGCTGTTTTGCAAGGCTTCGCCTTCCATCGCATTGCCACCAAATTTTACGACAATGGTTTTGCCGGTAAAACGTTGAATATAGGGTAGGGCTTCGGTTAATACATTGGCGATGTTCATCGCCGAATCACGGTTGAGCGACATAGCAGGTTCCTATTTCTATAACAATAAAAATTTAAAATTTAAAATTTAAACACTAAGCTTGCATCAACTTTAAGCAGCTCGCGTTTAAAAATTTGTTGAATAATGGCAAGTGCTTCTTCGCTTTCAGCTTCAAAGCGCAAGGTCAGTGCAGGCGATGTATTAGAGGCGCGCACCAACCCCCAGCCTTTGCTGTAATCCACACGTATGCCATCAATCGTGGTGATGTTCCCGTTTTGGAAGTCACCAGTCTCAGTTAATCTCTTAATCAAATCGAATTTAGAACTATCCGGCGTGGCTATTTTAATTTCTGGAGTGATCACCAATTGAGGAAATGACGCAAATATATCGTCAATGTTTTGGTCTCGCAGCGTAATAATTTCTAGCAAGCGCGCCATTGCATAGATGCCATCATCAAAACCATACCAGCGATCTTTAATAAAAATATGACCCGAATATTCGCCGCCAATCAGTGCGCCGGTTTCCACCATTTTGGCTTTCATGGGCGAGTGGCCAGTTTTCCACATAATGGGACGACCGCCATAACCACTGATCACTTGATTTAATTGACGTGAACATTTCACATCAAATAAAACATCAGCGCCAGGGTGACGCGCCAAAATATCCTTGGCAAATAACATGAGCAACCGATCTGGCCAAATAATATCGCCTTTGGGCGTTACCACTACAAGACGATCGCCATCGCCATCAAAAGCAACACCTATATCGGCATTCACCTCTTTAACTTTTTCAATCAATGCAAATAGGTTGCTCTCTTGAGTTGGATCTGGGTCGTGATTGGGAAAGGTGCCATCCAAATCACAATACAGTGGTGTCACTTGACAACCCAACTCTTCAAATAACTGCGGAGCAACAATGCCCGTGACTGCATTGCCGGCATCAATAACAATGGAGACATCTCCAGCCAAGGCAACATCGGAAAAAATGCGCTCTATATAATGCGGAATAATTTCGCGGAAAGTTTCTTCACCGACCCCCTGATGAATACGCTGGGTTAAAATGCGCAAACGCAACTCCATTACCGCTTCATCGGCTAGCGCATTATTATTGATAACAACTTTAAACCCATTGTATTCCGCAGGATTGTGGCTGGCGGTAACCATAACACCACTGCGCACATCGGAAAAATGATAGGTAGCAAAATACATTAATGGCGTTGGCACTATGCCCACATTTACTACGTTGCAACCAGTACGCAAAATACCTTTGATTAATGCTGTTGTTAGATCTTGGCTGTGAGTGCGGCCGTCGCGTGCGACAATTAATGATTGCTCCCCTTTGTCCAAAGCTTCACTACCAATAGCTTGGCCTATTTTTTCGGCGAGCTCCGCGTCTAAATCTTTGCCGACAACTCCGCGAATATCGTAGGAGCGGAATATGTGTGCGGGAATTTCCGCTTCGTCTATAACAGCAGGGGCCATTGATTGCTTTTTATTACGAGTGTCGTGCAGCCCTAAAATATTTTCATCCTCATCAATAACCGCAATATCTAAAATATCCTGTTTTTGGAAGAGTGGGTTGGGTGCTGCATCCACCAACGGGGCTGTCGTTGTTTTGTTAACTTCGGCAATGGTGGGAGCTAAGTGTTCCTCAGCTTCCTTTTCTGCTTTCACGAGGAAGCGGCTTAGAATTAATGCCAGAAATAAACTAAACGCCGTAGTGCAACCTATTGCGATAATCCAAAGTGTTGGCGCCTCTTGCGCACGCTCGATCAAGCTGTCTGAGGGTGTAAATTTAACTTCCCAATTACTCCCGGGAATGCTGAGAGATTTGCTAGCGGCTGCGTTTCCAGAGCCCACGTTAAAAATATTGAGTGTCTGCGAGTTAGCAAATTTTTGCTCAAGTCGCTTTTCACCTAAGCCACCATCACTGGCACGCAATATTTTTCTAACTTGCTCACCATCTAGTGTCAGCATTAATGTGCCAATTAACGGTAAATCTTTCCCGGCGGTAACGGGCGCGACAAAATGTATTTGCCATTTTTCATTGATTAAAGCCGCTTCTGCGAAAGCAGTTTCGCCGCGTTCCGCCCTACGTAACAAATCGAGTTCCGCAAAACGTATAGGCGCAATACCGTTGGGGTCTACATCCAGATCACCGGCAATTAAAATTTTTAAATCCAAGGCTGTTTCAATTTGCGGCACAAAAGAGCTGGCTAATGCAGCAAAGGCAGCTTTATTTTTTTCGTTGAGAGCCTGGATAATGGCAGTATTTTGTGCGAGTTGATTGAGCTTTTCTTGATACTCGCCCAAGTATTTTTTTAGCGGCCTAACACTTGCGTCCAACTCTTGTTGAATGGAGGTCTCTTGGTTGACTTTAGTAACATCTTTCACCATAAGGTCGTAGAGAAAATAACTCAATATTGCATTTAGTAGAAAGGCACCCCCCAACATCATAAACAATAGGCGTTGTTGTGCAGCAGCCTTGCGTTTTGCTTGCTCTTGCGCACGTGCCGACGCACGCGAACCCGAACCGGATGGTGTGGGCACTTGTATCAACGGGATAGTCACTATGCGCTGCGGCTTACTTATATTATTGTCGAGATCGTCCACAATGTCCCCTTGAGGTCTTAATCAATCGTGATCATGAATTAGGGTTGCCCAATTATTTTTTGCGCGATAATTGCAATTAAATCGCGCGCCAATTGTTGTTTGCTGCGCCGCGTTAATTCTTGTTGCTGCGCTTTATCAATGACAGTTACAGCATTGTCATCGCTGTTAAATCCAATGCCTGTGGCAGCGATATTGTTGGCAATGATTAAATCCAAATTTTTATGAGTCAACTTTTGTTGCGCATAAGCGATGAGATTTTCACTTTCTGCCGCAAAACCCACCGTAAAAGGTTTCTGCTCCAGCGCGGCAATAGTGGCCACTATGTCTGGATTTTTTACCAGTTCAAGAAGCATTGTTTCTGCTTCTGCGGTTTTTTTAATTTTGTTCTCAGCAATCTGCAATGGGCGATAGTCAGCCACGGCCGCAGCAGCAATAAACACATCACAGCCTTGAGCTATCCGCAGACTTGCCGCTAGCATTTCTTCGGCAGTTGTTACTGGAATAAATTCAACTCGATCTGGTGCTATTAATTGCGTCGGGCCGGAAATTAATACCGTTTGCGCACCGGCTTCTACTGCAGCTTGGGCGAGCGCATAGCCCATTTTGCCTGAACTGTGGTTGCTAATGTAGCGCACCGGATCAATCGCTTCCCGTGTGGGCCCAGCGGTAATCACCACTCTTTTACCGGCCAAGCTGCCGCTGACAAATAAACCTGCTACTGCATCCACCAACTCCAAGACTTCCAACATTCGTCCTGGGCCAATATCGCCACAGGCTTGCTCGCCAGCTGCAGGGCCAAAAATACGGACATTGCGTTGCTTAAGCACATCAACATTAGCCTGCGTACTGGTGTTGCGCCACATGCCTTGATTCATCGCGGGTGCTAAGGCTATGGGTGCCGGCGTAGCGAGGCAGAGAGTGGTTAAGAGGTCATCGCCCTGCCCCTGAACCAAACGCGCCATAAAGTCTGCGCTGGCGGGGGCGATCAAGATGAGGTCTGCCCAGCGCGCCAGTTGAATATGGCCCATGCCCGCTTCAGCAGCAGGATCAAGCAATGTGGTATGTACAGGATTGCCCGACAAGGCTTGCATGGTTAATGGTGTAATAAATTCTTGCGCGGCAGCGGTCATAACGACCTGCACACTCGCCCCAGCATCTTGTAAGCGGCGCACAAGATCAGCACTTTTATAGGCAGCTATACCGCCGGTTACTCCGAGTAGGATGCGTTTGTTAGCGAGCGAACTCATAGGCAGGTCTTAACCAAAAGGGACGATAAACAATTGTAGCGCAATGTAACTGACTACTAACCCTAGAAATAGCCAATAAACTGAGAAACCGCCAAACGCTGTGGCGCACTTGGCGATAATGGTGGTGTTTATGGAAAAGGGTTCTGTTGGCTCCGCTTACTTCAAGAGAACTATATTGGCTTCCGCAAGATAACAGTCAGTTTGTAAGCTGCCCCTGTTGGGGTGAAACGCTGTGGTCGAAACAATTTTATTATCGCGCACCAAAGACGTCGACTTAACCCCTGAAACGTAATTGAAATACTGGATATCCGATTCTCGGCAAAGACCACCGTCAATGAAATAGATCCCTTGTTCATCAGCTCGCAGGAGCTTGGCATTTTCATTCAGGCTTGGTGCTAGTTGTTCCAACACATCATTTTTATTGCGCAAAACCCAGAGGCCATTTTCGCTGGCGTATTGGAAGAACACATCGCCCCCATATTCTATAGCAGAGCCCACAGAGCCAAAGCTTAATTGTTTTTGTTGCTGGGTTTGGGTATTGATACGCCACAGATTTCTCAGGTCGCGGCTGCTTTTTAGCAGAATCAATACCTGGCTATCTGGAAAGTAGGCGATGGGTTCGACTTTATCGGTGTCACTCAAGACTAGCGATGTTTCTGCACTCAGGAAGCTATAGCTATAGATATGGTTACCCGCACTGTAGACCAAGTACTCCCCATTCTTAGACCAGACTATGCCGAGGACTTTACCATCTATAGCTTGAGTGGTGAGCTGCCGCTCCTGACCCGATTCAATCAACCATAGGTGCGTTTGATTATTACGTACCGAGGCGTAGACGACCTTTTCGCCATCGGGAGAGAAGCTGGCGGCGTAATTGAGGTCGGTATTTTCCGTTAATCGGGTTTTAGTGCCCCCGATGTTTACCAAGAGAATGTTAGAGCTGCGCTTCTCCTCGGTATAAAAAATAGCGGCACCATCAGACTGGTAACGCGGCCGTGAGAAAACACGGTCTTTAGTATCGGCCAAAGGAATATTCACTTGCTGGCCATCCCGATACAAGGTGAAGAGTCTGCGAGTATCTTCGGAGTAAACCAAAACTCCACTACCGTCAGGAATCCAGCTGATATCGGCCAAAGCAACATTGAGCTGCCAGCGGCTCAGGCGCACTTGCTTTTCATTTAAAAAATCAATTTGAACCCGATTCTTGTGCAAGCTCGCCAAAGCAGTTTGCTTATTCAACACAGCGCCGGCCATAAGGTTGGCAGCACCATCCATATCGTCGAGCTGACTCAAACGCTGATCTTGAATGGAATATCTGTAGCGCGCAGCGGTGGTGCTGGTGCCCTGCTTAGCAACAAACTCCAAGGTATTTTCATCCCACCATGTCAGGCTATAAATACGCCCCTGCCACTGGCTCAACTGCTGCTTTTCCAACAGGCGATTGCCTGCAAGATCCAGAGAGAAAATATGAAAAGAGTAAAGGTAGTTGGGTTTCTCATAGAAATTGGGGGTATAAGGCTGGCCTTCATTGCGCTTAATCTCAATAGCAGCCAAATGTTTGCCGGCTGGCGACCAAGCCAATTTGAACCAAGAGCCGTTACTCGTGGTGATGCGCCAATCAGCCCCTTTCTGATTGCGAACAACAAGTTCACTTTGAGTTTCACCCAAACCACTCACATTAAATTTTTCGCGAACGTAGGCTAGATGTTGATTATCAGGGTGCGGCACTGCATTTCTTTCATGGCCAGTTTCATGGGTATAGCCAATAGTGGTCTGAAAGGTGGTTTTGTGGTTTTTGGTAATGATCAAATCTGCGGGTTTTGCAAAGTAATATGCAAAGGCCGCTATAACCAGTAATACGCCGACACTGATCCAAATGCCAGTTAATAGTCTGTGTCGATTAGCATTTTTTTTGATTTGATTAGTCTCTACCTTTGTATCCAAAGGCAACTCATTGCTATCGGGTTGATTGGGCATTAAAAATTGAGAGGTGACAGTAAATTGTGGAGTGACAGTAAGCTGATAGCCTCGCTTGGAATAATGGGCAATTAATTCTTGCTCGCCAATTAATTCACAAAAGGCACTTCGCAGAGCATTAATGCTCTTTTGCACCGAGCCATGAGTAACGACGCGACCCTCCCATAAACGCTCGATTAGCTCTTCATTGCTAATAACGCGCTCATGATTGCAGGCTAGATAGTGAAGCACCCCCATAACTTTGGGCTGCAATTTAACCGTCCGCCCCTGTGCGACTAACTGGTTGTGCGACGGCGATACTTGAATCTCGCCGAGCGTGAAGCTGCTTTTTTTATTAATATCCATGTTGACCCTTACACTTCTGATCTGCGCGCTTTTGCATTGGCATACCTTTTCTTCAGTAAATTTTTCTTATTGGTTTACCAAGGCAGGGCATCCCTACGCCAGCCTTGTTGGAGATGTAATTTTGCAAGACATAGACACCCGAAGACAAGTATTGCGCCTACAAAGATTAAATATATCTTATTGATTTTAAAAGAAAAATTTTTGGTAAGCAAAAGGTAAGGGCAAGGTTTTTGTATGGTCAGTGTTTTCTTCGCCATTTGCAATATATTCAACTCACACACATCCTCAGTGTTGCGAAGGGTGTGGTTTAAAACACTTATCCCAATTAGCCTCAATAGGAAGAAGACATCATGAAACTATCTACTCAGAAAAACTTATCTACTAAAAAGCTATCAACCCAATGCTTATCATTATTGACCTTAAGTTTTCTCTTTCCCTGCTTAGCCTTGGCTGCACCCGAGTCCGCACCACAATTAAGCGCCAATGCGCCGCTGGTCTACGTCAACAAAAATATCGGTTTTAATGTTGAAGGCTATAAATACAAACAATCGGAATTCCCCTGTGAGATAGACAGCGTTTTGGTGAGCAACCTGGTTGATCGCGCCCAAACTCAGGGTATTCGACTTGAACCTATAGGCACTCGCGACAAAATTCTGAATGGTGTTATACCTGTGTTGGCGATAGATGTTGAGCAGTTAGTTATCGGTGGTGAAGGGCGTCAGTTTGGTACCAAGCGCCAGTCCAATTTACCCAAAGTGCAAATCACTGCCGCACTTGTAAAAAATAAAGATAGCATTGTGACCGCCAAGCATACATGCGCCATTATGACGCTGAATGAATTTACTCCATCTAGCAATATATTGGATATGGGTAGCAACGGCGTGACGATGTGCAGCGCAACCCGCAAGTGTTTACAGGATTTAAGTAAGGATGTAGTGGAATGGATGGAACCGCAAATCAAGTAGTTAAAAATTTCTGACTACTGGAAGCTTTACTTAGTCGTCAAGCCACTATGCTGAGGGCTTGACGATTAAATGTACATTCAAGCATGCTGTTCTCGTTTCTAGCTCAACCTCATAGCCTTGAGGCTAATATCATCTATTTACAAGGAACGTCTTATGTCTATCGCCGACTGGCCCGCCGCTGAACGCCCCCGTGAGAAACTCCTGGATCTTGGCCCCAAAGCTCTCTCCGACGCTGAACTGCTAGCTATTTTTCTGCGCGTTGGCTGTGTGGGTAAATCCGCTGTGGATCTCGCCCGCGAGCTCCTGCAAGAATATGGCGGCCTGCGCCCGTTACTAGAAGCCAGCCAAGCAGATTTTTGTAAAGGCCACGGCCTAGGTGCCGCCAAGTACGCTCAGCTACAAGCCGTATTGGAGATGGGGCGACGCCATCTCTCCGCGAGCATGAAAGAAGGTGACTTACTTACCAGCCCCGATTTAGTCCGCAACTACTTAAGCGCCCAATTGCGTCATCAACCCCGCGAAGTCTTCGCTGTTTTGTTTCTAGACAATCAACATCGGCTAATTGCCTATGACGAAATATTCTACGGCACTATCGATGGCGCAGCGGTCTACCCTCGCGAAGTTGTCAAAAAAGCTCTGTCTAGGAATTCTTCCGCAGTTATCCTAGCTACAATTTTATAGAGCGACAGACTTTGTTCACCATAATAAAACTGTCATAACCTATTGTAAAATATAGATTTAATTGAATTAACACTGTACTTCGTGAGCAAACATTCGTGAGCAATTTTACTTTAAGCCTACTAAGTAACTTCTAGGTAATTCACACGCTAAGCAATAAGGGAAACTCAACAATACGCCCAGAACTCTCCATTTTTTTATTTACAAAAACCAACACTCTAGAATGTAGTGCTATTTGACTTCAGTTTGTATCGAGTTCCGCATTGACTGGTTTGCGCCCTAAAGCGGACGGTCAAAATTTTACCATTTGAGATCTGTTACTAAGTAAAAGCAGACCTCCTGATAAAAGCATTGCTATCGCCACAAACCAAACAGCCGCATCAACTGAGCCAGTAAAATGCGCCGTGATTCCTAAACCTAGTGCTCCAATACCGTAACCCAAATCGCGCCAGAAACGATAAATGCCAATAGCAGAACCGCGCCATTCTGGCGGTGTTTGGTCGGCGATTGCAGCGGATAAATTGGGATATAGTAAAGCCATTCCAAAACCACTTACTGCTGCTGAAATTGACCACCAAGCTATGCCGTCATTTAGCATCATCATTGCTACACCTGCACCACAAATCCACATGCCTGCGACATTGGGAATTTGGCGGCCAATATGGTCAGATAATTTTCCGGTGAACAATTGCGATATGCCCCACACCAAACCATAGGTGCCGGTGATCCAACCGACATTAGTTAAACTGACTCCACGTTGATAGAGAAATATGGGATAGAAAACCCAGACAAGTGCATCCACAAATTTTTCCACCAAGCCCGCCTGACAAATTGCCATCAGCGATTTATTTTTCCATGACATCAGCCAAAATATTTCACGCGTAGTTGGAAGTTTATTTTCAGTATTTGTAGTAGCAAAGGGTGAATGTAAATGAATCCACGGGCGCGTATCTTTTATCCAAAACAGTGAAATAAAAAGTGCGCTCAGAATGGTACTTAAACCAAAAATCAAAATACCAAGACGTGTACCTATTGTGGTGGCAAGGTAAGCGGTAATTACTCCCGCTAACGCCAAACCCACATAGCCAGAAAATTCATTTAAGCCTAAGGTTAAACCTCGTTGATCACGCCGTGTAAGATCGAGCTGAGAGGTTTGTGTCATAGACCACGTTAGGCCTTGGTTTAGGCCAAGCAAAAGCGTTGCGGCTACAATCCAATTCCATGAGGGTGCCACATAAATTAAAACTGGAATGGGAATGGCAAATAACCAACCCAAGACTAGCACACGTTGTCTGCCAATTTTTTCTGAAAGACGACCAGCGACAAAATTAAGTGTGCCTTTTACAAAACCAAAACCGACCACAAAAGCCGTGAGCAACATAAACGAATTGCGCGGTACACCGAACTCAGTTTCGGCGAGCGCGGGCAATGCGGTGCGCATCATGCCGATGGTGAAACCCACCAGCATGACTTGCACAAGTTGATGCAAAAATTGGCCGAGATTTGTTTTGATTCCGAGCGTAAAAGTGGGTTGATTATTCATAGTTAAGCGCGAGTATTCGCGGTAATTATTTTATCCATATCTTTTGGGCGTGGCGGGATATTAGCGATAAGTTGTTCAATAAATGCGTTCCTATCCAAACTAAGTGCGGCATTCCAACGTTTCTCAAAACCTAAAGTGGATGAAGGTTTTCCCGATAGGCCTGCACCGCAAGCGCTACCGGCTTGGTGACCGGGAAATATTTCTAATTCGTTGGGTAAGGTTAAGAGCTTGCTGTGGATACTGTCGAAAAGTATGCCTGCCATTTCCTGTTCTCTGCCCGCTAAATCTGGGCGGCCAGTTGCGCCTACGAATAAAGTGTCGCCGGTAATGACAAACCAAGGTTCATCGCCACGGCGTTTGTCAGTAACCAGCAAGCAAATACTTTCCTGCGTATGCCCCGGTGTATGCAGCACTTTTACCACTACATTACCGACATCCAATAGTTGTCCATCGTGTAAAGGTTCTATCGCGAAACTCAATAGGCTTTGGGCAGATTCATTGAGTGCATAAGGCACACCCAATACGTCAGCGAGTGCGCGACCACCTGAGTAATGATCGGCATGGATATGGGTATCAATCACGTACTGGATTTTAACATTCGCTTTTTCTGCTTCTTCCATAAACCAGCTTTCATCGCCAGCGACTACATCAACAGCAATTGCCTTACCTTTACCAGCACAGCCAAAAAAGTAAGAAAGGCTGGCGTCTTTTGCGTGTAGTTGTTTGAAAAACATAATTATCCCCTTAAAACACCAATACTTTATCGGCCCATTCGGTCCATTCAGCTAACTGCGCCAAGCTGCCACGATGGCTGCCTTCGGCGAGTTCTGGATCGCTCATACCGCGTGCCTCCATACAGGAGTGGCAGGCGGACACTTTGCCTGCTTGTGATATCACCTTGCCCAGCATCGCTTCCGTGTTGTAGAAACCTTCGGGCACTTTTTGATGGTTGTGCGCTGTGGTTACGGCGTCACCCATTAAAAATACACGAACCTCGTTGCTGGTTTCCTTACCTAAGGCCCCCGCCAAACGCAAAGCGTTGTAGGTGCGCTCACCGCCATAGGGTGCGTCATTGAGTACAAATAGTGTTTTCATAGGCTGACTCCAAATTATAACAGTCTAGTAAATACTAGATTGATTTAATCATTTGATGCCTATACTGTCAATTGGATTGGGATATATTCACTGTATACTGAACAATCTATGATTTTATGGACTATTGCCATGAGTAGTGATACCCGAGCTATCAAAGACAGCCTTTACGAGCAAGTCGCCAGAATGGGAAAGGTCTTTGCCAGCCCCAAGCGATTGGAGCTGATAGAGCTGTTATGTCAGAGCGAGAAAACGGTGGAGATGCTGGCTGAGCAAGCGGCAATTAGCATGAAACTGGCCAGCTCGCATTTACGTGAATTGCGTGAAGCAAATGTAGTGGCGACAGAGCGTCAGGGGAAAAATATTGTCTACCGCCTAGCGGATAAAGCAGTCGCTCAGGTGTGGGTACATTTGCATTTACTCGCCGAAAGCCGTTTGGTTGAGTTGCAATCTGCACTGCAAAAAATCTCTGCCACACCCGATGATTTGGTACCGAGTGACCGCGAGTCTTTGTTGAAAATGGCTCGCCGTGGTGAAGTGGTCGTGCTGGATGTTCGCCCCACAGAGGAATATCTGAGTGCGCACTTACCTTTTGCTCGTTCGATACCTTTGGCAGAATTGCGCACACGTTTGGATGAGCTACCCAAAGATCGTCCAGTGGTTGCTTATTGCCGTGGACCTTATTGTTTAATGGCGAAGGATGCCGTGGAGTTATTGCGCGCAGCGGGTCTTCAATCAGTGCATCTACGTGACGGTGTGGCTGAGTGGTCGCTATAAATCTTTAACGCAGAAGCTTCAAAATAACGAATGCGATGTTTTGATAAAGGCGTTGATCGTGAATGTCCGGTTTTGGCCGATGCTGTTGAAAAACTCGACAATTTTATCAAGCCAATTGAGCCTTTTCTT
>DAOORH010000016.1:0-18620 GCA_035389145.1 Cellvibrio sp. | reverse complement strand
TAGCGCGTCAAATTGCTGAGCTCAATGCAAAAGCAACTGATCGTGGTTTGGTGGTGACTTTAGGTGATTTGTTGTTTGAAACTGGCAAATCAGAGTTGAAAGGCGGCGCTGCGAGTAATCTCAGCAAACTCTCAGCGTTTTTGAATAAATATCCAGATCGCACTATTGTGATTGAAGGTCATACCGATAGTGTTGGCAGTGAAGATTCCAATATGAGTTTATCCCAGCGTCGGGCTAATTCCGTGCAACAATTTCTGTTGGCACAGGGCATTGCTGCTAATCGATTGAGCGCATCGGGCAAAGGCGAAAACTTTCCGGTTGCCAGCAATGACACAAACTCTGGTCGCCAAATGAATCGTCGCGTAGAAGTTATTATTGCCAACCCACTTACCGCTAATTAATTAGTCATCAACAAAGGAGAAATCTATGAGCTTAGGAACAATATTGTTAGTGATTTTAATTCTAATGTTAGTCGGTGCAATTCCCAGTTGGTCACACAGCCGCAATTGGGGTTACGGCCCGAGTGGTGGCTTAGGTATAGTTGTGATTATTTTGGTTGTGTTACTGCTGCTAGGTCGAATTTAACTTGGCGCCAGTTCAGCTTTAATCGCAATTAAATATTTTTTGAATTTGCTAATACACTTTGTTAAGAAACCGGGATGCTCAAAAGAGCCATTTATGAATACTGATTTAAACAATAGCTTTAGGAGTGCTCCAGTGAATTTAACGACGTCAGGAGATTCAATCGCACTAATCGTTCCACATTATATCAAACCATCCTTAGAGAGCATTATTATGAAAGCATTTCTTAAAAACGTCCCCATCTTTTTGGTCACCCTCAGTTTGATTTTTTTAGTATCTTGCGCTTCTGGCCCTAAAAAAGAAGGTGCTGGCGAATACGTTGATGACACAGTAATTACCACACGTGTTAAGGCAGAAATTTTGAAAGAAGATACACTTAAAGTTGCAGAAATTAACGTAGAAACCTTTAAAGGCGTAGTGCAGTTGAGTGGCTTTGTAAACTCAGTAGCTGACCAACAGACTGCGGTACGGCTCGCGCGTGGTGTTCCGGGTGTAACCTCGGTTAAAAACGATATGCGTTCAAAGTAACTTAGTTATAGCGTGCGCTCCAAAAAACCTATGTTCGGCGGCCGTATATAAGCCATTGGATGTAGGTTTTTTTATTGCAAGCGCTTTGCGTTGTTTGGGTTGGGGAGATCAACATGAAGTCTTATAAGTTCTCAAGTATTGCAGTAGGTGTTATCTGCGTAGTCTTGGTTCTCGGGTATGCATATGGGTTTTATACCGATTGCCCCAACACCGCTGTTTATGAGTATTGTAAAAAATAAGATTGTCCTGATCTGCACAGTTCATTAGGGGGATTTATGCTTAAGTTAATTGCAATCGTATTTTTCATTATCGTTGCAGTAGATGTTTATTTTAACGCTTCGCCAATCAATGCTTTGGCTGTTTTTGCTGGAGTAGGTTTCTTCTATTTAGTGATAAGTTTGCTAATGAAAGAGTTGGCAGTTCAGGACGACTAGATTGGTGTTATAAGGTCTTGCTATACTTTGTCGCTTATCAATTAAACGGTAAATGGCTAAAGTGTATGCAGCGAAAAATAAGTATGTTTCATGGTTATACATTTGTGTTTAATCAAGATGGAAAGCAAATTGAAGCTTGGTTTAGTGCGCTAAGCGGCTTAGAAAAAGTTTCTGTTGATGGCGTGCTGGTTTCAAAGCGGCGCAATCTTTCAATTAACTCAAAAAATGTATTTGCTATAGGTGGCGACAATTATGCTACTAGCCTACAGGCCGTAAATGTACTTGCTGGCCCCTTCGTTTGTACTTTAATTAAAAATAATAAAGCCGTAAAACGCCAAAAACTACTGTATTCTGCTTCAAACAGCAAATGGCCGCTTTTTCTAATAATTTTATTTGGTTTTATCGGTGGCTTTAACAGTTTACAGCCCGTTATTCAAGAAGAAATTATCGCTAACCCCTAATGTGATTTCAGTTCTATCCATTCGCTTTAAAAGTCTATGCATTATAAAACTACCTTGTGTGTGTTGCCGTACTGAACGGTAAATCCCGCCGCGCTATTCTGCTTTATCGTTTATACAAACAGGAGCAGAACCATGTTAGAAACCATTGCCATTATTTTTATTATCCTTTGGGTCTTAGGGCTTGTTACATCAGTAGCTGTTGGCGGCTTTATCCATATACTTTTGGTTATAGCCGTTATTATGTTGCTTGTGCGAGTCATTAACGGCAGAAAACTTTAATCGCAACTAGATACTAAAAGTTTAGTGCGCAACACACATCAATTTATTTTAGGTAGGGATTTATTATGGGCTTACAACGCGTGTTCGGAATTTTGTTTTTAGTGGTAGGCGCTCTTGGCCTTGCGTATGGCGGTTTTACTTATACCAAAGAAACACATAAAGCCAGTATTGGCCCACTAGAACTCAGTGTAGATGAAAAAGAAACCGTTAATATCCCATTGTCGGTTGGCATAGGCTTTTTGGTGGTAGGTGGTTTGCTATTACTGATTCCTAGAAAACAATAAACGTTTTATTGCGCAAAGGCATTAGCGTTTATATTTATGCTGCTGCGCTTATATTTATGTGTTTTCTATGGCTTTCTGCAGCATTAACTTGTAGTCTGGTGTTGCGGTACTCAATTTCTTACTTAGGAGAAATACCATGAGCAAGGCACAAGACAGCAAAAAAGAAGCTAAAAAACCAGCGGCTAAAACGGCTAAAGAAAAGCAAGAAGTAAAAAAGGCCAAAAAAGCAGAGAATGCCCGTAAAGAGTTTTAACTAAACGCGCGCTGTAAGCCTTAAAAACGAAAAAGCCCCAATGTGAAAGCATCGGGGCTTTTTGTTGTTTGGCTTTCTCGTTCGGCAAACCCTGCCTCCCGTTCATAAACCACATCCATGTGGTTTACCCTTCGGGTAGCTCCGCTGTGCAAATTGCTCCTGCAATTTGTCAAAAAAGCGGGAAGGGGTTGACTCCCAATGCGATAAGCATTGTGCAAGGTTCGATTTAGCTCTTGCTGTTGATTTGCCCCTCCATCTTTTCAAGGGGGAGGTAGGGAGGGGGTTAATCTTTTGCTTTTCAATGGAGTGGCTAAGTGGGTTAAGTTTACTAAAAGAAAAAGGCTTGTTGCACACTACGACAAATTACTTGGTTTTAAATTATTCGGGTTATATAGTTGGCGCTGTTTAATAAACTGTTATGCAAAGAAATAGGAAACCATGACAAATAAACTACTTACATTCCTATGTGTGTTAATGATTGCGGCTTGCAGCTCAAATAGCCAAGCCCCGAGAACGCAGCCTGCACATACAAAAATGCAGGTAAGTGATCTCAATCCAAAAATTCAAGAAAAATACTTCTCAACGCCAAATGCCTGTTATAACCCTGAATCATGTGGAGATATTGTTAGCTTAGACTGTGGTGCAGAAGTAGATGGAGATTACCTATATATAAATAATACGACCGCAAAAGTAATCATGCGGTGTGGTGGAGCCTGCGCACCAGAATTTTCACATAAAGGAATCAACTGCGGTTCGTGCCCACCAAAAGAATGGAAGTGCGAAAAATAAATGCATAACTAAGCGTTCCAGCCCTCAAGCTCCGCTTGCTGGACAGTTTGTAAGTCGCAGCTTTGTGGTTTTGTTACGGGGAAACAATCCACAAAATCCAAGCTGACAATTTGGTTCAACTTCATACACAAACCCATGAGTCTCCCATGAAACTAAATCGCCTTACCCCAATGCTCCCCGTGAAAAGCATGCCATCCAGCGTTGACTTTTATCAAAAGCTCGGTTTCAGCGTCGAGAAGAAAAACGATGATTGGCGTTGGGCGAGGATGTGTTTTGGTGACTGCTGTTTGATGGTGGATGAATCAATCAATGTTCATCCAGAATTGCCCCGCACCGCGGTTCTCTATTTGTACCCTGATAATATATTCGAGTATCACAAACTGATCCGTGCGAACGGAGTGGATGTTCCTGAATTGCATGAATCTTTTTACGATATGACCGAATTCCGTATAGAAGATCCAGATGGGAATAGATTGTGGATTGGGCAAAGTACGACAATTTAAAGTGGTGTGATAACAATATTAAATAAGGAAAATCTATGATGTGTAATAGTGCTACACGTTTTATTATTCTTATGGCGATAAGTTGGTGCACTAACTATTCGTTTGCTGAAGGCTCTGCAAAAAATGCTAATCCTACCCCTATTTTCGAAAGCCTTGCTAATGAGTTGGAGAAAAGCTATTTCCTAATTCCCGATCAAGTAGAGTTATCTACTGGGTTTGATAAAACGCTGAAAAAATACAATTTTGCGACAGTTGGCATTGTTGAAAATGGGAAAGCTTATAGCGCCCCAGCATTACCTTTTGATGATTCCGGATTGTTGCTGCTCCCTAATATTATGCTGACGAAAAGTCAGAAAGTAGCCATTTTTAAAGGCGAGGAATCCGAAGATGTTAAGCCTTTTCATGTTAGCCCAAATAACTATACGATTTTAAAGTCTAAACTCTACAAAGGCAGCAAGATTGAAGCGTTTTCAGATGAGACTATACCGCAGGGGGAAGAGCTTGTTAGCCTTGACCTGCTATGTAAATCGCAATGTGAAAAAACCTATGGGTTAATCTTGTTAAAAATGGGTTCTGAAAATATGTATGCAAATATACATTTTAGTTACCCATCCAAACGTGACTTAATAGGTTCCATCTTTAACAAAAATGGTGATTTATTAGGCTTTAATACCATTAAAATGGACGCTGAGACGATTGATAAAAAATACGATAGAGATATTTATTTTTTAATATCAACAGCTGAATTACTGACATCTGTAAAGGCGGAGTTGGTCAGTTCACGAAAATTGAAGTGAGTAGACTAATTGTCTGGTTAAACAATCCTTTTTTTAATCCTGCGCCTGCACTTGCTGCTCTTCTAACGCCATCTTTTCACGGTCAGCTTTTGAAATGTATTTTGGCTTATTGATGATGCGCAATTTATCATTGTGCTTTTTCAGTTTTTTATTATAGGCATCATTCATTTTTTTCTTGCGGTTCATGGTGCTTCTTTCCACATAAATAGTTTTGAAGCGGCACATATATGCCGCTTCAACTGAAAATATTTTTATAATGTTATTTTATATTCGCCATACTAGCTACTGATTTATCCACATCATCAGCAAACGACTGATCTCGCGAGCGTAAGCCAGCGATATAGTTTGAATATTCCGACGGGTTAGATATGCGTAAGTCCTTTAAGTTATACGCGTATTGGAATATTTTTTTTGCGGGAGAAACAGAGCTTAGCGTTTCATCCATTAGCTTAATTTTATCGAGTATAGGTACGCCATTAACACCCATGTAAACAGCGACAGAACCTATCATGGCTAACTTATCATCTTCAGATTTTATGGTATTCACATATTCAATGACTTTATCTTGGCCGCTTCCTATTAATGTGGTGGCTAATTGAACCTGAGCGGGTTGACGTTGTTTTGAATCTTTGAAACTGGCTACAAAATCATAGGCTTCTGAAAAGCGATTATCTTTGACTAAATTTTCGGAAACTTTAGCAATTTGCCCAATATCAACAAGCTCGGGGTTTAGTTGAATGATCTCTTTTGCTCTTGTGTTATTTTTTTGAATAAGAACATCCAGAGCACCTGTCAGTAAATGTTCATCTTTCTTTCCATTGATGCCAGCTAGCGCGCGGTTTATTGCTTCTTCTGGGTCTGATTCTGCGGCACCTCTTGCAATCCCTTGAAGCATATATTTGTCGGCTTTTTTAGGGCCATTTGCAATCAATGTTTGCGCTTCTTCGTAAACATCCCATTTTGATGCGGGGTCGCGAACTAATTCATATAGCATTCCTATTTTGAAGTCGTAGCGCTGGCCTACATTCGGAATCATATTTTCCAGTAGAGCGTCATTGCCTTTCACCCATGCCCAAGCCTCTTTTGGTTTAACTTGTGCCAAGGATGAGATCGCGGTGCGCGCCAATTCTCCTTCGCCTTTTCTTGCTAAATCTTCAGCTAAAGCAAGTGCATGTTCTGGAATTCTTGTTGCCAGCATCCACACAATATTCGCACGTTGTTGTTTTTTATCTGGTGATGTTGCTGCCAACGCTTCTTTTAACTCATCTTCCGATAAGCCGTTGAGCAAAAATAATTGCTGATACGCTTCATAAGCCGTTTTAGCAGGCTTAAATTGTGTGACTGCCAATATTTTTTCAGCGGTGGATGATTTATTTGTTGTAGCGGGAATTGAAGAATTTGTTGAAAACAAGTCGTTGTTCGATTGGATCAGAGCGGTTTGAGATTCGGTTTGCTGGGTAGGTGTCTGATTTAAATCAGTTGCATTTGGGGCACTATTCACATGTACAAGAAGTGAGGCGATGTAGCCCGCCACAAAGCAAGCAATCGAAAGTAAAAAAGATCGCAACATAAAAATCCCTATTCACACGTTGTAGATACAAAAAAGGCCTTGGAGTTAACCAAGGCCTTTTGTAATTTTGGTGCCCAGAGCCGGACTCGAACCGGCACAGCTTGCGCCACCAACACCTGAAGCTGGCGTGTCTACCAATTTCACCACCTGGGCAGCTCGGCCATAGGCCAAGGCCGCGAACTATAAATAGCAGCCTAGGGCTTGTCAACGCGCAAACTGATTATATTTGTGGGTTTGTCATAGTCTCTGCCCTATAATTGAACGACTATGAATTTTGACGGCAATCTGGCCGCTATCTACAAAACAGGACATCTCCTTTGACCAAACGTAAAACCCCGCATAAGGATGCTTTTGCCGCCCGCGAAGCTGAAAAATACGAAAATCCCATCCCCAGCCGCGAGTTTATTTTAGACTTGCTCGATAGCGCCGCTGAGCCCATCACCCACCCGCAAATGTGCGACATTCTGAATCTCACCGATGAAGATCAGGTTGAGGCGCTGCGACGTCGCTTAATCGCCATGGCGCGCGATGGCCAATTAATCAGTAACCGCAAAGATGCGTATTTGCGCCTCGATAAAATCGACGTGATTCGCGGCCGCGTGCAAGGCCATAAAGACGGTTACGGTTTTGTGATTCCCGCCAACGGTGGCGACGATGTTTATCTCCACAATCGCCAAATGCGCCGCGTATTGGATGGTGATGAAGTCTTAGTGCGTATGTCTGGCGAACAGTATCGCGGTAAAGAAGAGGGCGCGATTGTTGAAGTGCTTTCGCGCAATACCACGCAATTAGCGGGGCGCTTTTTTAATGAAGATGGCGTGCAGTTTGTACGCCCAGAAAATGCGCGCATTACGCAAGATATTATGATTCCCTTCGGCGCTTACGGTGGCGCTACCCACGGCCAAATTGTAGTAGCAGAAATTACCCAGCAGCCGGATAAAAACCGTTTGCCTATGGGGCGCGTGATTCAAGTGCTCGGCGACCATATGGCACCGGGAATGGAAATTGAATTGGCGATTCAAGCGCACGGTATTCCCTGTGTGTGGCCGCAAGATGTTGTAACTGAAGCGGCAGTCTTGCCGTCAGAAGTTGCTGAAGCGGATAAGTTGCATCGCATTGATGTTCGTCATCTTCCATTTGTCACTATCGATGGTGAAGACGCACGCGATTTTGACGATGCGGTTTTGTGTGAGCGTCGTCGTGGTGGCTGGCGTTTGTATGTGGCGATTGCCGATGTGTCGCACTATGTAAAAGTTAATAACGCGCTGGATATGGAGGCGCGCAGTCGCGGCAACTCGGTGTACTTCCCCGATTTTGTGGTACCCATGTTGCCAGAAGCTTTATCGAATGGTTTGTGTTCGTTAAATCCCCATGTAGATCGTTTGTGCATGGTGTGTGAAATGACTATCACCGATGCGGGAAAAATTTCCGGCTACGAATTTTACGAAGGCGTAATGCATTCCCATGCTCGTTTGACCTACACCAAAGTGGGTAAAATTCTCACTGAGTCTGATGAAGAATCGCAAAAATTGCGTGAAGAATATAAACACGTCATTCCGCAATTAGAACTGCTGCATGATTTGTATAAGTGCTTGCGTATCGCGCGTGATGAACGAGGAGCAATTGATTTTGAAACCGTTGAAACGCGCATTCAATTTAATGAAGAACGAAAAATTGAACGCATAGTGCCAATCAAACGTAACGATGCGCACAAGCTGATTGAAGAATGTATGTTGTGTGCAAATGTGTGCTCGGCGAAATTTCTAGAGAAGCACAATCTGGTTGGTTTGTATCGCGTACACGAAGGCCCAACCGAACAAAAGCTGACTAACTTGCGTGAGTTTTTATCGGAGTTAGGTCTAGGCTTGGCGGGTGGTGCTGAGCCAACGTCGGGCGACTACCAACAGCTTATGCAACAAATTCAAGGCCGCAGCGATAGCAACATGATTCAAACCGTTATGTTGCGCAGTTTGCGTCAGGCAATGTATCAAGTTGAAAATCGTGGTCACTTTGGTTTGGGTTACGATGCTTACACGCATTTCACCTCGCCCATTCGTCGCTACCCAGATTTGTTAGTGCACCGTGCCATTCGCTCGGTAGTGCGCAGTGAAGTTCCAACCACGCATGTGCGCCGTGCTGAAGGTGCGACGCCAATTCCAACGCGTCAAATTTACCCTTACAACGCCAATGATATGGTGGTATTTGGCGAGCAGTGTTCACTTACCGAACGCCGTGCTGATGAAGCGACACGCGATGTGGTGAGTTGGCTCAAGTGCGAATATTTGCGCGATCAAGTCGGCGCAGTATTTGCGGGCCACGTAAGTGCGGTAACGGGTTTTGGTTTATTTGTTGAATTGAAAGATTTGTATGTAGATGGTCTGGTTCACATCACCGCCTTGCCACACGATTACTATCGCTTTGAAGCGGCGCAACACCGTTTAGTAGGTGAACGCACGCGTAAAGTATTTGGTTTAGGTGATGAGTTGACTGTGCGTGTAGTGCGCGTGGATTTAGAGAATCGCAAAATCGATTTTGAATTAGAATCTGAAGCCGCTGTGCGCCGCCCTAAAAAATCTATAGTGCCAATTGTGGTGAAAAAGGCCGAGAAGAAAAAAGCACGTGCAGCTGAGTCTGAAAAAGCGTCAAGTAAAAAGACAGCGGCTAAGCCTGATGTTGCAGGTAAAGTGGCTGCTGCTAAAACCACCGCTAAAAAATCTGCAGGCAAAGCGCCAACGGCTAAATCGCCTTCTGGTAAATCTCTGGTGACCAAACCAACAGCGACTAAATCATCAGCCGCTAAAAAACCAGTTGCCAAATCACCTGCAGCCACCAAAGCAGAAAAAATTGCGGCGGCTAAAAAAGTTGCAGAATCTTTGGTTGCTCCTAGTAAGAAAGCACCAACTAAAGCTGTACCAGATAAAACTGTAGTAGAGAAAAAACCTGCTGCACCTAAAGCAGCTTCGGCAAAAGCTAAACAATCTGGCGAGGCTAATCATGGCGATCAAGCTCAAAAAGCTCCGCGCCCGAAGGCGTCAACAGCAGTTCAGCAACCTGCGCCACCAGCGGATTCGTCATTCCTTGGTAAGGCGAAAGCTGCTGTTAAAAAAGCGCTGGGTAAATCTAAAAGCAAGGATTAATGCCTGGCTGTGCCCCAGCAATGAAATCAAAACGCAGGATGATTTGTTTTAATAAACCCTCTCTCGCTTTACGGCTCCTCCCTTTAGTAAAGGGAGGTTGGGAGGGATTTAAATCTCCCCTAGCCCCTCTTTTTCAAAGAGGGGAATTTCTCGCGCCCAAGCTAGATGTTGTGTGGGAGAGTAATAAATAGCACTCTCTGCCCCTCCCCGCTTTTCAAGGGGGAGGTTGGGAGGGGGTTAAAAAAACGGAAACTAAATTGAAAAATGAAAATATTTTTGGCTTGCACTCAGTGCAAGCCCTCTTAAAAAGCGCGCCGCAACGTGTGCTAGAAGTGTTTATGGTGCAGGGGCGCAATGATCAGCGCCTTACGAAAATTTTACACCTTTCACAAAGCAACGAGATTAGCTGCAAAATTGTTGATCGCAAAAAGCTGGATGAAATGGTGGGCGATGAGAATCACCAAGGTGTCGTCGCCGTTTGTACTCCGGGTGAGATTCACGATGAAAAATTCCTATTCGATTTACTCGACAATTTGAATGAGCTCGCGTTTGTATTGATTTTGGATGGCGTGACAGATCCTCACAACCTCGGTGCGTGTATGCGTACCGCAGAAGCTGCTGGTGTGCATGTGGTGATTGTGCCTAAGGATAAGTCTGTTGGTCTAACGCCAGTCGCGCGCAAAGTTGCTTGCGGTGCTGCAGAAGTTTTGCCATTGGTTCCGGTAACTAATCTCGCCCGCACCTTGAAAAAACTACAAGAAAAAGGCGTTTGGTTGTTTGGTGCTGCGGGCGAAGCTGATGCGTCGGTTTATCAAGCAAATTTAACCGGTAATATTGGCATTCTTATGGGTGCAGAGGGCGATGGCTTGCGCCGCTTAACCCAAGAGACCTGCGATCATTTAATTAATATCCCTATGGCGGGTACAGTGAGTAGTTTGAATGTATCTGTTGCAACGGGCGTGGTCTTGTTTGAAGCGGTGCGCCAGCGCGCTAGGGAACCTCTGAAAAATTAACTTGTTTGCTCTGGCGTCGTTAAATTTGTTTTCAAAATGCTCATTTATTTCAATAAACTCCGCTTTTTCAAACAAATTTGCCTTAATGGCATGGATGCCATGTAGTAGAGCAACGCAGGAGCAGTTGCCGAAGCCAGCGCTGCACCGTAAACATTTCTCAGCGGTTCCCTACCTAACAATGAACGGCCAGAACAGTAAAAATTGTTCTGGCTTGTGTTGCTACTTTAAGTGAACTTGAATCGTTTTATTACTCTCTAAAGCGAATTTAGCATCGCTAAAACTGGGCGGGCCAAAATAAGAGCTTTTACCTGATGAGCCATAGGGTTCGTTGGGAATGCCCATGCCATTCGTGTCTATCTTTCCGTTATCGTTTACATCCTGATAGCATTTAATCGCGTAGTCGCCTGCGGGTAAATCGCCCAAGTTTATGGTCAAGGTGTTTTTATCTACACTGATTTTTTTACGGACCAGGTAATTTTCATTCTCATCAAAACCTTTTTCTTGGTTGTAAATGGAAATGAAGAGGCTGCCCTTAACTTCTTTAATATTATCAACTGTTACGACAAGTTCTGCAGCGAATAGACTTGAGCTGATTAAAGTAGTCAATAGTGTGGCGGCGGCGATAATGTGTTTAACCTTTTTCATGATGATTCCTTTTTGAGAGTAAGTCGGTTGAAGATAAATTAAGTGCGTTTATAAAAATTGTTAGGTAATGTTATTTATGCATGTTGGCTGATCATGGGTGATTTTTTGCTACGTATAATCACACTAATCAAGCCTGCGACTAAGCCAATAGCTGCTGTCACATAGGCAAAGACAAAAAATGCAAATTTAATCGCGGCAAAGCTGGAATAAATGTAGGCTAGGCCGCTGAAAAAATCTCTTGGGTTGGCGAGCATTACATAAGACACCAGATTTTCCAGTTGATCGCATGCAGGTGCAATAGCTGATATTAAAGCACATATCACCATAATTTTTCTGCCTTTGCTGTTTGCAGCAAATAAGCGTGAAATAAGTAATAAAACTACGCAATGCAGCAAGAGGGTAGATACAATAAACAGTGAATCTATATGTTGTGTTTGCAGGAATTTATCGAGCATACCTTGCTCAATTAAAACGCCGTACCAAGTTTTTAGTTGTTCAGGGTTGAACGACAGTTGCGCTACAAAATAAGGAACTGGAAACTTGGATGCTATGTAGCTCTCCGTCAAAATGTTAGATGCCCATAGATTAAATATAAATGCGGCGGGGGTGAGCAATATGAGCGTTAATGTTGTAGGTGCATTTAAAAAATAACGATAAAGTGATTTCATGGGATGATCCTTTTATAAATAAAAATGTGTTGGTGGTTCGACTTCGTTGTTTACTTAGTTAATTTTTTTCCAGCTGTTGTTTCGCTAATTTGTAATCGACGAGTTTGATTGCGCATTGTGCAAGCACCACGAGGTGCAACAGAATCAGTGATAGCGCAAAAGGTGATGTGATTAATTCGCTATAAATACTGTGCATGGTCTTTTCCTTTTGTGGGTGAAGTCTTGTTAAAAAGAATTTCGTTTTGAACTGTTTGTTTTAAATTAATTGGTTTCGATGGATTCATTTTGGGCGCGTTTGCCGCCTGCAACAATATCGATAGAGGCATAGGAGCTATGCATAATTGGATAACTCAAATCGGTTAAATTTTGACTGGAGCTTGATTCAAGCTTTTTTAGCGGTGGTTGAACACGGTGCTGTGGCGCGTGCGGCAGAGGCTATAGGTGCAACTCAGCCTACCTTGAGTAGGCAAATAGCAGCCTTAGAGGCCGAAATAGGCGCGGCTCTATTCACCCGCGGCGCGCGTGGGAGTGTGCTAACCGCAGCGGGCGAGGCCTTGGTTTACCCAGCCAAACAAATGCAGCAGGCCGCGCATTCGTTGCAGTTGGCGGCATCGGGGCAGAGTCAATCGCTTAAGGGCACGGTGCGGATTACCGCCAGTGAAACTACCAGCACATTTTTATTGCCGCCAATTTTGGCAGGCTTACGCCATAAATATCCCGATATTCAGCTCGAAATTGTGGCCAATAACGCCTTGGATAATTTGCTGGAGCGCGAAGCAGATATCGCCATCCGTATGACGAAACCTCAGCAAGATACCTTGGTGGCGCGCCATTTGGGTGGGTTGAAAATGGGCGGTTATGCGAGCAAAGACTATTTGGAGCGAAAAAACATTCCCTTCTCGCCCGCCACTATGGGTGAGTTTGATTGGATTGGGTACGACAAAAATCCAGCCATAGTAAACAGCACCCGCGCGCTGGGTATTGAGTTAACCCGCGAGTCCTTTGCAATTCGCTGTGATAATCAGTTGGTATGCTGGCATGCCATGTTGGATGGTATGGGCATAGGTTTTGGCTTTGCACTCTTAGCTGAGCGCTATCCGCAGCTAGTACGGGTATTGCCGGAAAATTGGATACCCGATACTGAAATTTGGCTAACGGCACCGCTGGAGCTGCGCTCTAATCCACGTATTCGTGCGGTCTACGATCACTTAGCAGAGCATTTAATTGATTTAATTAATAGTCAAAAAAACCTTTAATCTTTTAATCTGAAAAAGTGCTTAAACCGCGAGGAAAACTATAACTGTGAGGATATCTATGAAAAATATTTTATTAGCTCTTCTAGCTACAGCACTTTTAAACGCCTGTGCCCCCAAAGTAGGTAGCCCAGAATGGTGCGAAAACATGGAAGAAAAAGCCAAAGGCGATTGGTCCTTAAATGAGGCTAAGGATTACACTAAGCACTGTATTTTGAAATAATGAATAGCGGGCTGTGCGGGCGTTATTCCCTACGGCCCCAGAATTTGCAATGGTTATAACCACAATCTCACTGCTTGATTTGCTCTGCGCGTCGTTTATTTAAAGTGATTTTAACTACTTTCGTTGATTAGGTTCTCGTTTAAAAATCCTCTGCGCGCCCTTAGTTGGTGCATTTATAATTTCAGTGCACCAAAAAATGAAGGCATCTTGTCTTATTGTTGTGCATCATCGATCTGAAAATCCCTTAATCATTTAAGTGCCACCTGCTGGCGCGCATAGTGCATAGGTCTACTTATTCTTAACAAAGTAGGCTGGGCACGAATGAACTTACGCAGTGAACAAATGCAATTATCAACGGCTGAACGTGGTTGGTTAAAATGGTTTGGCAAAGTGGGTAAGTTGAAAATGAGTTGGGCGTGCTGGTTAAACTGCAAGCGCTATCCCATTATGGAAAAGGCCTTTGAAAGTATTGCCAATACGCGCATAAATCTTTTACAGCAGTGGGTAAAACGGCAGTGGACACAATTGGAATCTGCACGCGGGCAATTACATTTTTCTAAGGATTCCTTTGAAAACGTTTTGCAAAAAAATTGGCACATCATGATGGATTGCACCGAGCTATTTATCGTTGATGCCAAAGGTAATGTCTTAGCGTCTACTTATGGCGCTCGAGTGGGTAGGAGTGATCTAAATCTAAGGGCATTAACAGCTGGCTTAAGTGAACCTTTTTTGCATGGCCCCTATGTAGACCCGCAGACGCAAACGATTGGCAAGCGCAGTTCGGCATTTCACGATGAAGTGACGCTGATGTTTTATTTGCCCATAACCTTTTCCGATGAGACTCAAGGGTGTTTGTGCGCGCGTATTCCTAACGATGTATTGGGCGATTTAATTCAACGTGAAGCGGGTCATATTTTCAATGAGTCTGGCGATAATTATTTGTTTATGGTGAATTCGGTTTTTGATTCATCAATTGCGCAAGGTACCGCGCTATCTCGCTCGCGCTTTGAAGACAACACTTTTTCTCACGGCGAAAATTTGAAATCTGGTGTGCAAACTGATTGGGGGCCAGTAAGGATTAATCGTCATACTGAATTCGAAATTAAATTTACAGACCCAGCCACCAAAGAGTTGCATCCTGGCGTGCGTGAAACTATTCGCAATGGCGGTAATTTATTTGTGACCTATCCCGGCTATTCGGATTACCGACATATTCCTGTGGTGGGCAAGGGCGTTACGTTTACATTGCAGGGTTCTCCCGATACTTGGGGCATGATGTGCGAAGCAGATTTGGAAGAGGTTTATCGCTTTCGTTCCATTGGCTATACGCACATGAAAATGTATTCCGCGACTGTCGCAACGGGTTTTGTTGCCAATGTTTTTATGCAAGGCTGGACCGATCTTTCTAATACCAGTGTCAATGTGATTACTTTATTGCTGTTGATTGCAGGCGGTTGGGTTTTTCATCAGCGCGCAGCACATCGTTTAGGTCGCCGCTTAGGCAAAATGACGGAAGTGATTCACGCCATTGCTGAAGGCGGCGGGAACTTGCGTCAGCGTTTGGATACTTCAAAATTAGCCTTTGATGAAACGGGCGATCTAGGCCGTTGGACAAATAGTTTTATCGACAACTTGGATCATATTGTAGGTGAAGTTATTCATGCTGCCGATGAGGTAATGAAAAATAGCGACAACTTATTAACGCGAAATTCAGAAGCGCAAAATTCATCTGATCACGTTGCGGACTCTATGGATAAAATGTTGGGTCTTGTGCACAACCAATTGCAAGAAATAAGCAATGCCTCGGGCACTGCCAGTGAAATGAAAAAAGTGATGGAGAATGTAGTGCAAGATGCGCGCGAACAATTTGAGTCTGTACGCACTGGCACGCAAGCTATTCGCGATGTGGTTGAGACCTCCGCAAAGACTATTCACGCGTTAAATAATCGCACCAGTGAAATTGGCAGCATGGTGTCGTTAATCAGCAATATTACTAGCCAAACAAACTTGCTCGCCTTAAATGCAGCGATTGAAGCTGCGCGTGCGGGTGAGCATGGGCGCGGCTTTTCAGTGGTGGCAGATGAAGTGCGCAGCCTTGCGGCGCGAACCTCATCGGTAGCCAGCGAAATTGGCCAAAAAATTGAAACTATTCGCACTGAGGCGCAGCAAGCAGCGGTCTTTATGGAAAGCAGTGTTGCCGATGTAGACCGCGGTTTGCGTTTGGCGGAGGAAGCGTCTACTGATAATACACAGCTGCATAATATTGTTGAGCGCATGTTCGATATTATTCATCACATAGCATCCAACAGCGAACAACACGGCCATCACGTGCGTGATGTAGCGAGCGCGAGCCAAACCATGAACAAGGTTGTACGCGCACTACAAATCAGTTCAGATCGCTTAAAAAATACTGCTACAAAAATGCATCAGCTAGCGGGTTCGTTCCAAGTAACCTCTCGTTAATGTTCATCACTTTTCCTAAGCCTGGCCATAGCTATGATCAGGCTTGGTTCCCGCTCTAGAATCCCCTTTCAATGTTTTCGGCAGCTCGCTTAGTTCGTCTTAACCGCGGCAGGTCTTATGATAATAAAACATCTCAGCGTAAACGGTTTCATGTGCTGATACGGTCAGCGAATATAGGCGCGGGTTCACTGCAACTGCTATGATGATTTAAAACCATAACAGGCAGACTAAGTGCTTAGCTTAGATCCCAGCCATTTCGCGCCGGTACCCATCAGAATGAAAAATATTTTTCTCAATCTACATGAAGTTATTTTGCTCCTGACCATAGTGGAATCACTTTTCCTCGGTGCACTATTTAAACTCCTGCCCAGCAAACAAGCACAAGCGCGCAATTTTTTGTCGCTTTTTTTTCTGTTAGTGGCAGGCACGCTGACTACAACCCTCATTACGTGGAACGGCTATTTTCAAGCAATGGATATAGCCACTTGGAGCTTGGTGCCGGCAGTCTTGTCTGCCTGTTTGTTATTGCAGGGGCCTTGTTTGTATTTTTATTTGCGTTCGCTATCCGAAACCATTGTTATTAAACAATGGCGCCATCTTATTCACCTTTTCCCTGCGGTTTTTATTGCGAGCCTTATAGTCATATTGAAAGTAAATGTGATTGAGTGGTTACCTTGGAATTGGCCGAGTCTTGCACCTATTGATAAGGCTACCATTCAATTTGTGTGGGCTATTGTACGTTGCTCGCCGCTGATTTATGTGCTTGCCTGCTTTTATACCGAATACCGTTTGCGGCAGCGCCAAAAGCAAGTCTATTCCATAATTGTTAGCAAGGAATTGCGCTGGGCAGAAATCGTGTTAGGCGGCTTTTTTATTCACTGGCTTTGGTCGTTTGTAGGTTATTTTTTGGGTGGTTATATCAGCGCTGAAATGAATGATTTGGTGGGCATACTCAATAATTATTTCACGGTTATTTTGGTAAATGTGCTCTTTGCGTTTGGTTTGATTAATACCCGCCAGTTAATGCAAGTTGTACCCGTTGAGGATTCCGTCAAAGTTGCGGAGATTGCGCACCTGAATGAAAAAATTAACGTCATTGAGCGGGCTATCCACGAGCAAAAACTTTACTTGGAGGGGCATATTAACTTGGAGCGCTTCTCTGAACAGATTGGTTTACGTGCGCGCGATGTTTCCGCCATTATCAACTCGCATTACCAGTCTAATTTTTTTGAATTTATTAATGGCTATCGCATTGAAGAAGCCAAGCGATTACTGATTGCAGATGAAGCTAAGGGCGATACGATTTTAGATATTGTTTATAAATCTGGCTTTAACAGCCAATCGGCATTTCACCGCTTTTTTAAACGGGTAACGGGTGTAACGCCTTCGGAGTTTCGCATGCAGCACCGCAAGGCGCAGGGGAAAAAAGCAGCAGAGGAGATTTGAACTCTACACTTACAACTTTAAATCCCCCCAGCCCCCTTTTTCAAAGTGGGAGTTAGTTCAGCACTCTGTACCAAGTCCCCCTCTTTGAAAAAGAGGGGCTAGGGGAGATTTAACTGTTTAAATCCCCATAGCCCTTTTCGTTAAGAAGGCTGTTGAAGTTTACTTAATGCCTTTGGTAATACTGAACCAGTTGATATTCCAACCGCCGTTGTTGGCTTTAATGCCAAACCTATGAACACCTGCGGTAAGGGTAATGGTGCCCTTCACCGTCGTCCAATTTTGCCAGCCACCGGTGTTAGGCAGAGGTAGGGTGGTGTAAGAAGGTGCGCCGCCCGCTTCTTCAAAGCTCAGTGATCCACCGCCTACAGCACTCGCTACGCGAAACTCCACGGTATAAGTGCCGGTTTCTGGGATGGTGATGGGTGAACCCGAATAAGACAGCCAATCGCCTGCATCTATGTAGCCCACATTCAAACCGCCGCCCGCATCGCTAGTGCCTTCAGTTTGTACGCCACTCATTTGCGAGAAGCTTTCCGCTTGTACAGTTGCAATCGGTGTAGTAGATGATGAAGAACTGGAAGAGCTGCTTGAGCTCGAGCCAGAGCTTTCTACTTTGATCCAGTTGAGGTTGAAGCCACCGATTTTTGCCGCAATACCAAGGCTTTGTTTGCCCGCCGCTAATTGCACGGTGTGGGAAACGGTAGTCCAAGTTTGCCAGCCGCCAGTGCCCGGAACATTGACTGTGCCATAGACCGGAGTGCCGCCGGCTTTTTCCAGCTGAATCACGCCGCCGGCTGCAGCCGCAGCAACGCGATAGGAAACGGTGTAGCTGCCTGCACTTGGAACATCAACGTCGTACTTCATCCAATCGCCCGTGTCTATGTAACCCACGTTGGAACCACCGCCAGCGTCAGAAGTAGCTTCGGTTTTAATGCCGCTCATATCGCAATAGGCTTCGGCCTGAAGCGTGTTGGGTAAGGCGACTTCCGTGCAAGTGGGCGATGGTGGTGTAACGCTACCGCCCCAGTTGGAGATAATGTCTTTGGCGAAGGCACCTGATGCGGTTAATTGATTGTTCGTCCAGCCGCCATTTCCGCTTGCGCCACCGGTTAATGCACTTGAGCCTTCTGCCTTATCATTCAGCGCCCAGTTGGCGTGGCTGATATTGTTGCGCTTCATGAAGTCTACCCAGGTGTTGGTTTCACCGTAATTCACGCCGCCATCACCATTGGCATTCACGGAACCCCATTCGGTCACGAAAATGGCAACATTTCTATCCAGTGCTGTCTGAG
>DAOORH010000015.1:0-18676 GCA_035389145.1 Cellvibrio sp. | reverse complement strand
ATAGGTGTTCACGGTAGGCAATAATGAGTGTTCACGGTAGGCAAAAATACGCAGCGGTGTTCAGTAGCAACTATCCACTCTATGGCGACCTATCCAACCGAGTTGTGCAAACTCTAAGGCACTACGCGGCAGAAGTAGAGGTGTACAGCATCGATGAGGTTTTTGTTCGGCCTGTCAGTGTTTTTGGCGATTTAAAATCCTATGGGCAACAAATGCGCGATGCCGTTTGGAAGCAGGTGCGTATACCTGTAGGTGTGGGCATGGCGTCCACGAAAACTTTGGCAAAGCTTGCAAATAAAGCTGCTAAGAAAATACCTGCATTAGAATATGTTTGCGTACTAGAGCGTGAAGATCAGCGTGAATGGCTACTGCGTAAAATACCGGTGCGGGATATTTGGGGTATTGGCTCGCGGTTTTCAGCAAGGCTAAACCTCATGGGAATTTATACCGGCTGGGATTTGGCAAATGCCAACACTAAAAACTTACGCCGACACTTTAATGTCAATTTGGAGCGTACGGTAGAAGAGCTTAATGGTGTGCGTTGTTTTGAGCTTGAGGAAATGCCTCCGACTAAAAAACAGATTTATTGCACGCGATCTTTTGGGGAAAAAGCGACTGAGCTTGAACCGATATTACAAGCCACTTCACTTTACGCAAGTCGCGCCGCTGAAAAGCTACGTAGACAGAATCATTTTGTAAAAACGCTTCACGTATTTTTACAAACATCGCCTTTTGATAAAAACAATTATGCAAAAAGCGCCACCATTCAACTGCCATACCCTACAGATGATACCCGCGTAATTATTCAGTACGCACGCCATGCCGTAGCCAAACTTTATCGTGAGGGTTACGCGTTTTTAAAGTCTGGTGTTGGTTTAATTGATATTGCCGACAAACAATTTTTTCAAACTGATTTGTTCTGCGAGCGACAAAGCACGCAAACTGATTTGTTGATGCAAACTTTGGACAAAGTAAACCACCGATTTGGTAAGGGTACGCTATATACCGCAGCGGAGGGGATTCAAAAGAAATGGGCGATGCAGCAGAGTTTTCGGTCTAGCAGTTACACAACATCTTGGTCAGAGCTTCCCAGCATCAATTGCAAATGATTAAAAATCGCAACATCGGCCAGAACCGGACGGTCATGGAAATATTATCAATCCCGCTTGTCATCCAAAAGCAGACCATCAGCCCACAGTAAACAATGATGTACCTCCTTCAATGTCAGTGAAACTCAACATCCAAATAGACTATGGTAAGAGCATGCACGATACGGGTGTTTCATCTACTATTGCAATGCAATTAAAAGGTAGACGTTGCGTGGATATCCAATTGGATAGCGCAGCATGAGCGCGCTACGGTTTGAGCATTACGCAAGCACAATCTGTAGTGAGTAGTTTGATTGGGGGTAAAAATATTGGTGAAGTTGTGGATGGCCGCGCGCGCTTTCCTATTAATGTGCGCTACCCACGCGAATGTCGCGATAGCCTTGAGAAACTTCGGAACCTACCCATCATCACGCCACTGGGTAGCCAAATTACTTTAGGCACCATCGCCACTATTGCGATTAGCGAAGGCCCCACCATGCTCAAAAGCGCAAACGCACGGCCAAGCGGTTGGGTCTATATCGATGTGCGCGGTCGCGATTTGGCATCGACTGTGGCGTCGCTACGCGAAGCGGTATCCAAAGAGGTAAAACTTCCCGCTGGAGTGAGCCTGAGTTATTCGGGCCAGTTCGAGTTTATGCAGCGCGCCAGCGCCCGTTTGCAATAGATAGTACCGGCAACACTTGCGATTATTTTCGCGCTTTTGTATCTCGCGTTTAAGCGGTTCGATGAAGCCTTACTCATTATGGTCACACTGCCGCTTGCACTTACTGGTGGAGTCTGGCTGCTCTATTTAATTGGTTACAACTTGTCAGTTGCTACTGGTGTCGGCTTCATTGCACTTGCAGGAGTATCAGCAGAATTCGGCGTGCTTATGTTGCTTTATCTCAAGCAAGCTTGGCAGCATTGTATTGCTAACAACTCTACTCACGATTCTGATTTGAACGCAGCTATTCAAGAAGGTGCTGCATTACGGATTCGCCCAAAAGCTATGACGGTTGCGGTAATTGTTGCGGGATTGGTGCCTATTTTTCTCGGCAGCGGTACAGGTTCAGAAGTGATGAGCCGTATCACTGCGCCTATGATCGGCGGCATGTTAACGGTTCCGTTACTGTCTTTATTTGTATTGCCAGCAGCATTTTATTTGTTAAAGTCCCGATCAAATAAAAATGACACCCTTGTTATCTTCCTATGCTTCGCCTAAGTATGTTCAGCTAAAATTTTCATGAGTTTATTTTTAGGTATTAGGCCTTTGTATGAAAGCCAATTTTTCAAACAGGGAAATAGGACCTATTAAAATTCCATCCATTTACCGGAATCTTTACCATGCTACAAGTTTTAAACATCTTAAAACTCCGATTGACGAGTCTTGCCGTGCGCTTGGCTTCCATTACCCGATGGGCTGGCCCCTATGCAACCGTGTTACAGATGTTGTTAATAGGACTGATTGTGTTGTCGCTCTCTCGCATATGCTTGGGTATTTGGCAGTGGGAGCGCGTGAGAGTTACGGGTCTACTGTTTGAAATCTTGGTGCAAGGCATTCGTGCCGATTTAATTTTGCTTGGTTATTTCGTGGCTGTTCCGGTTTTACTTGCGCCTTTTTTTGCGCATGAAATGACGCGATTTTTTTGGCGTGTTTTCACCGTCTCTTGGGCGACGTTAGCCTTATTTTTTGTGATTTTTATGGAGCTAGCATCACCGCCGTTTATGATGCAATTTGATTTGCGCCCCAACCGTTTGTTTATCGAATACTTGTCATACCCTAAAGAAGTAGTTGCCACCTTATGGAACGGTTTTCGTTTTGCCTTAATATTTGGGGTTGGATTTTCAGTGGCTTTGGGGTTGACCATTTATGTCTTGTTGCACAAGGCCGCTTTGCAGAGCGGCGCATGGTCGAGTAAGAAACTCTTGTTACTTTGGCCGCTGGTTTTTGTGGTGGTGTTTATGCAAGTGCGATCTACCACAGATCATCGCCCTGCAAACCCGGCACTATTTGCGTTGTCTGGCGATGCCTTAGTCAATTCATTAATTATCAATTCGGGTTGGTCTGTGCTCACTGCATTAAGTTCTATGCGGCAAGAAGCGAAATCCTCTGAAATTTACGGATCTTTTCCGCGTGAAAAAATTTTTGAACAGGTAAAAGATGCACCTTGGTTGCGCGATTTGTCCTTTCCATCAACAGAATTACCAACGCTTCACAAGCAAGAAGCCGCGATTAAACGTGCTAAACCGCTGAATTTAGTTATTGTGTTAGAAGAGAGCTTGGGCGCAACCTTTGTGGAATCTCTAGGTGGCTTGCCCGTTACGCCCGAGTTAGAAAAATTAAAACACGAAGGCTGGTGGTTTGAGCAACTTTACGCAACTGGTACGCGTTCGGTACGTGGTATTGAGGCGGTTGTTTCAGGTTATGCACCTACACCAGCACGCAGCGTTGTAAAACTGTCGTTAGCGCAACACAATTTTTATACGCTGGCGTTAGGGCTTGGGCGGCAAGGGTATCACACAGAGTTTGTGTACGGTGGCGAAGCACACTTTGATAATATGCGCGGCTTTTTTACGGGCAATGGCTTTCAACAAGTGGTTGATCGTGGTGATATCAAAGACCCTGTTTTTGAAGGTAGTTGGGGTGCTAGTGATGAGGATTTGTTTAACAAGTCTCTGGAACGTTTAGCGCAATTGCATGCAGAAAATAAACCTTTCTTTAGTCTTATTTTTAGTTCGTCTAACCATGAACCTTTCGAATTTCCCGATGGCCGAATTGCCTTGTATGACCCCCAAAAGCAAACCGTTAATAATGCTGTTAAGTACGCAGATTATGCATTAGGAAAATTTATCGCCGAAGCCAAAAAACAAGACTATTGGAAAGATACTGTTTTTTTAATTGTGGCGGATCACGATAACCGTGTGTATGGCAATAGTTTGGTGCCTATTAAAAAATTTCATATTCCCGGTTTGATTTTAGGCGCGGATATTCAACCTAAACGAATTACAACGCAGGCAAGTCAAATTGATTTAGGTGCAACACTCTTATCCTTAATGGGTGTTTCTAGTGAGCACCCTATGATTGGGCGTGATTTTGTAGCGGATAGTGAATCGCCGGGCCGTGCGCTTATGCAGTTCGATAATTATTTCGCGTGGTTGGAAGGCTCTAAGGTGACCCTGCTGCGCCCTAATCAACCGCCGCTCTTGGGGCATTACGATGCTATTACTGGTGCGTTAGCTTTACGTGACGAAAAACCGGACGCGAGAGATGTTGAAAAAGCCATGGCGCATGTCAACTTGCCCTCGCTTTTGTATCGTGAACAGCGCTATAAATTAGCAAAATAGGGTTTATTTTTAGAGACCTTTGCACGAATAAATAACGCTATCGCAAGCACCGTTTTATGATCCGAAAACGCATGGATATAGCTTTACAGCTCTCATCAGTTCATTTCTGAGTTAGTGTTTCGGATCATAAATCGCGTCGTTAGTACGTTTGTGTCTTCAATCCACCCATCGTCACTTACGTCCATCCGCAACTTTAGTAGCATCATTGTAAAACGATCGATGCGTAATCACGTAATCTAAGCTTGCGCTAAGTTTGACCAGCCATACTCGGCCTAAAGCTTAATGCTTTGGGTGGATTTAACTCTATGAATACACTGCCTACAAATCTCACATCAACCAGGCTCAATAAAGTGCCCGAAGTCAGGCTCTCCTTCTGGATCATCAAAATCACGTCTACAACCGTTGGTGAAATCGGAGCAGATTTTCAGGCTATTAACTCAGGCTTCGGCCAAGGAGGAGCTGTTAGTCTCCAGATTTATATATTGAATTTGTCGAAGTATTTTAAGAGCTTAATCAATGCGTGATCTTAAATTCTGGCTACAACATCATTTTGCGATGTTAGTCGTAATTGTTATCGGTATTTTGTTACCTCTCTACCTATTTGCTCGCATTGCGGAGGGCGTGGTCGAGAAAGAGGTCTTTTTCTTTGATCGTCCATTACTCCTCTACATGCATAGCCACACGTCCCCCGTGCTGGACGCCATCATGTATTTATTTACACAAATGGGCACGACTTTAGTTTTAGTTCCAGTTAATTCGGTAGTTTTCGTAATCATTTTTAAACAGGATCGTAATGCCGGTCTGTTTTGGATCTCCGCTGTTAGCGGTGCCGCTTTGCTAAATATTCTTTGCAAAAATATCTTTGAACGTGCTCGACCCGATCTTTGGGTATCGATGTTGCCTGAAACTACTTTCAGTTTTCCAAGTGGACATGCAATGCAATCAATGGCGATGGCCGCGTCTCTTATTATGATTTTGTGGAAATCTCGGTGGAAATGGTGGGCTGTAGTCGTTGGCTTAATGTATGTCCTGCTTGTAAGTATGTCGCGGATGTATTGGGGAGTTCACTTTCCGTCAGACATTTTGGCGGGCTGGGCTGGGTCACTGGCGTGGGTGTCAGTTCTTCGGCTTCTATTCAACCAGAATGCATTAGAGATAAACCCACGATTGCCGAAAAAGTGATTTGAAGACATCGGAAAGCATTTTTGTTGGTAGAAGGTGAAAACATATCCAATACGCATTTAGAGATTGTGAAATGATCGATGGCCTAAGGTTGGGCTAAGTTTGATCGGCCATACTCACGATGTCATGAAAACCTCGACGTCTTACCGGCAAAGCTCTGACCAGAGAACGAATCAATATGAATACTTCAGCAGAAAAAGTACTTTTGAGCAAAGTCCCGGAAGTGACTCTCATTTTTTGGGTCATCAAGATTGCGGCCACCACGCTTGGCGAAACGGGCGGCGATGCTGTTTCTATGTCGATGAATTTGGGTTACCTGATTAGTACGGCTATATTCTCAGCAGTATTTCTCGCGGCAGTCGTTGCCCAAATCAGGACCAAGACATTTCAGCCGTTGCTCTACTGGACTACTATCATTGCAACCACCACGGTTGGTACAACGCTGGCTGATTTTGCAGACCGATCTCTTGGTATTGGTTACGCTGGAGGCTCACTTTTACTTATCGTTTTATTGTGCAGCTCTCTATTTATATGGCATCGGGCACTAGGCTCGGTTTCGGTCAGCACGGTGAGCTCACCAAAGGCTGAGATGTTCTATTGGGTAACCATCATGTTTTCACAAACATTAGGAACGGCACTCGGCGACTGGACTGCTGATACCGCCGGATTGGGTTACACCGGGGCTGCCATTGTGTTCGGTACGTTATTGGCTCTTGTCGTTGGAGCTTATTTTTGGACAAATGTATCGCGAACCTTGCTTTTTTGGACGGCATTCATTCTGACTCGCCCCCTTGGCGCAGTGGTTGGGGATTTTCTGGACAAGCCGCTCAGTGCGGGCGGCCTAGATTTGAGTCGTTATACAGCATCGGCGGCACTGTTTGCCTTCATTGTGATATGTATTTTGCTCTTCAAGCAGAAAGCCGCTAGAACCGCACATTGAATCATTTGTATATGCAGGAGAAGAAATGCGTGTTTTATTGGTAGAGGACGATCACATGATTGGCGAGGCCATTCAAGGCGCGTTGAAAGATGCTGCTTATGCGGTGGACTGGGCAAAAAATGGGAATACGGCTCTTAAAACACTAAGTTGCCAGCATTATGATTTGGTGTTGTTGGATCTTGGTTTGCCGGGAAAAGATGGGCTTGATGTGCTGCATACCATTCGCGCCAACAACAATCCCGTGCCGCTGCTTATTATTACCGCTCGCGATGCTCTGGATGACCGATTATGCGGTTTGGATGGCGGTGCCGATGACTACATCCCCAAACCCTTTGCGATGGCTGAGTTGTTAGCGCGTATACGCGCCGTACTCCGTCGCAAAGGTGGAAGCGCCACTCCGATACTGAGTAATGGAATACTGTCACTTGATCCTGCTTCACGGCAAGCCATAGTGAATGCAGGCAACCCCATACCCTTATCAAATCGTGAATTTGGATTGTTACAAGCGCTTTTGATACGCCCTGGTTCCATCCTGTCGCGTGCAGAACTCGAAGATCGTATCTACGGCTGGGGAGAAGAGGTGGAAAGTAATGCGGTCGAATTTCTTATTCATTCTCTGCGCCAAAAACTGGGGCGCAACAACATTAAAAATGTAAGGGGGTTGGGATGGATGGTTTCAAAAGGCGCTTAAGTGAGTCTATGCAATTTAGACTGTCGTTTTGGTTGGCGACTCTCATTTTAATATTCGCGTCTATTGCAGGGACAATTGCATTTCAATCGGCTTACCACGAAACCCACGAGTTTCAAGATGAAGTCCTACTGCAAATAGCAGCACTTTTTGATCATGAGCATTTGCCAAAAGAGCGTTTGGGAAATGAAAATCGAGGCGATGATTACGATGAAGAATTGCGTATCATCGTGCAATATCTTTCTGAACACAGTGCTCATGATTCACATGAAGGTAATGCAAATAAAGAACATGTGTCATTTCCTGGAGATCTCACCGATGGTTTGCACACCGTCATGGCAGACGATAAAGAATACCGCGTTAGAGTTAAAACAACAGATAAGGGCGAGCGCATTGCTATAGCTCAGGAAACCAGTGTAAGAGATGAGGTGGCAAGGGATACCGCCTTGCTTACAGTTTTACCTTTCATTATTTTAGTGCCGTTTTTGTTTTGGGTTTTAGCAAAGCTTGTACGTACAGTATTTCAACCTATAACAGATCTCGCAGCAGAAATTGATGTTCGGAAAGAGCAAGAATTACATCCCTTAACGATGGTTGATATTCCCATTGAAGTGCGGCCTTTTATCCTAGCGATCAATCGCCTGCTGAGTCGTGTTGATCAATCGATGGAAGCCCAGCGTCGTTTCGTTGCGGATGCCGCTCACGAATTAAGATCTCCGCTAACAGCATTGCTATTACAGGCAGATCGATTGGCAGATGCTGAAATGTCAGATGAGGCTCGGGCGCGGCTAGTGGTTTTACACCAAGGTATTGAACGTAGCCGAAATTTACTGAATCAATTATTAGCTTTGGCCAGAGTGCAATCTGCCCCTCTTGCACCTAGCAGTTCTATTTCAGTGTTATATATCTATCGCCGAGTTTTAGAAGATCTTATGCCGCTAGCGGAAGCCAAGCATATTGATATCGGTGTTGTGGAAGGAAAAGATGCGCGTGTCTTCGTTGGCGAGTTGGATTTAATTGCCGTCGTGAAAAATTTGGTTGATAACAGTATTCGTTACACACCAGAAGGTGGACGAATTGACCTTGGTTTAACGATCAAAGCGCCTTATGCCATTTTGCAAATAAAAGATTCCGGGCCGGGCATACCTACTGTTGAGCAGGAGCGTGTTTTCGATCCCTTCTATCGCGTTTTAGGTAACGATGAAATTGGCTCAGGCTTAGGGCTTTCAATTGTAAAAACGATTACTGATAGAGTCGGAGCGGAGGTGCATCTATCATTCTCTGATGAAGAAGCACAGTCAGGTTTATGCGTTACAGTTATGATATTAATGGTTGACTAATTACAAATGCGGTAATTATTTAAACGTGAATTTACTGGGCTATTTTAAACCCTTAACAGTTAGAATCCTTTTTTCACTTTTACAAGCCACTGAAATTTAGAAATATCATTTCCTCCATCAAGTGGTGAGGCTACATCAATATGCAAAACATTGTGCGCACCCTCTTCACGGTTGCCCGTTCGGGTACCAGAAATTCGCAGCCCAACACCTATATCTCGTAGCCGCGTGATTTGGCTTTGCGGGATTGCACTTTCACCCCATGCGCGGCCTTCGTCATAAAAGACGGCGGCACCCATATGAAATAATGAAAACCATTCTTTTTCTCCAAAAAATCGCTGCTCAATGGTAAGTAACTGCAAGCGATCCCCAGCTTGATAAAACGCAGGATAGCCACGCAGGCCGGTATCGCCCCCTAGCTCAAAAGGCGAATCTTGAAACAACTTAGTGCCACGTGCAGCGGTAACTCCTACAAAAAACTGACCACGATTGAAATTTTTCCAATGATACGAAGCTTTTGCGTGAAGCTTGCTGTTGTAGAATTCGCCTAAACCGTAATAGCCTCCAGCACCCACTCTTGCCAGCAATAAGTGATTCTTGTTGAGCGCAACCCCCTTTTCATAACTGCTATCAAAAATAAAAGATTTGTCGTAAACGGAGTAACGTGAAGAGGCATAGCCAAGACGAAAGCGAATTTCAGAACCTAAATTAATATCTTCAACGCGATTAATCTGCTGAATATTATGGGCTTTTACGTAATCATCAGTAATGTATTGGTATTCAGCCCACGGGTAATTAAATTCTCGGTCACGGGGTATGAGCATTGAGGGAGCGGATGGCGAAAGTATCGGTAAGAAATTATCCTGTGAGCGATTATAGCCAGCAATAATTCTGTGGACAGTTTCGTCGTTAGGTGTGTCGATTTTTATGCCGTAAAATATCGATTCATTGAGGTTGTTGTGGGCAAAACGATTCGCGACTTCACCTGCGTTATAAAGTGCGCTTTCTTGCGTGTATTGATCGTGTGAGATACCAGCAGACCATTCTGTTTCAAATGCGATAAAAGGCTTTATAAATGCCGCCGATTTAGCTATTCCATCGCTATTATTTTCGTATTGCAATAAAACAGTGCTATTGAGAATGCCTGAGTTGGGGTCGTAATACTTAAAAAGATTGCCAGTTCGTTGCGATGTGCTGGTATGTTTAACTTCAAGAGTTTTTCCGAGCCCTAAAAAATTTGAGTCACGCAAACCATAGCTGTAATTGCTGTTGCCGCCAGCGTGTGAAAATGTTGCCCCTGGCACCAATGTCCATACTTCCCTCACATCGACTTTTACTTTTTGGTTTGCAGTACATTCTTGCTGAGGTGCGATGGTCGCATAATTCAAATAGCGTCTCGTGCGCAGAATGCGTTCGCTTTGCTGAAGTAATTTTTCATCATAAATGTCACCTTCCTTAAAAAGAAGATCTTTTCTGATAACGCTTTCATTTGTGTTGATATGTAAATAATTGACCGTTTTAAATAGCCAATTATTTTCTTTTGGATTAGCTTCATCAAAAATGGGATGTATGTCGATGGAAATACTATCTATTACACTATTCTCATTTGATGCGCATTCATCCTGTAAACTCCGTTCACTCGATAGCACCTCACTGCTACTAATGGCTAACAACAGGAGCGACGTCAGCCTAAACACCAATGAGCTTTGCATAGAGTTTATCCAGTTAATGAATGCTAATATTTCTACAAGGTTTTATGATATCCAAATCCGCTTTGTACACGTTTGTACTCACATTGAGTATGCCAAGAACGGTATGAAAAAGATTGTCGTGGCTGTAGGGGTCGTTACTGATTTTTTTCAAGCAAGACCTATCAATAGCATTTGCGGTTTCGAAATCTTGCGACAACCATAAGAAAAAAGGTACATGCGTTTGCTCTTTGGGTGCAATTGCATAGGGCATGCCATGCAAATACAGATTTTTTTCTCCCAATGATTCGCCATGATCAGACAAATACAGCAATGAGGTGTTGTATTCAGCGTTTTGACCCGACAACCATTTAATCGTGCTGTTTAAAAAATAGTCGGTATACCTAATGGTGTTATCGAATGCATTGACCAAGTCTTCTTTAGCGCAATTCTGCAATTGGTTATCTTTACATGCAGGCGAAAAATATTCGCTGCTGGGTGGATAACGGTTAAAATAGTCCGGCCCATGGCTGCCTTTCTGATGCAATACAATCAACTTGCTTCCCTTCATGGCGGAGACTTTTTCATTTAACTGATGCAGTAAAATTTCATCGAAGCATTCTCTCTCATTACATAACTCCGGCACTTGCAGATGTCGCACATCCTCAAAAGAAACCCTATCACAAGCACCTTTGCAGCTTGAATTGTTGTCGCGCCAGAGCACTGAAATACCGGCATGACTGACAACATCTAGCAAGCCTTCTTGTGCTTTAGCCTTATTATTAGAATAGTTTTTTCTTCCAAGCACCGAAAACATACAGGGAACTGAAACAGCTGTTTCGGTGCCGCATGAAGTGACGTTGCTAAAATTTATAATATCTTGCTTCGCTAGCAATGGTGTTGTATCTCGGTCATAACCATTAATACCAAAATGATCAGCGCGTGCAGTCTCGCCTACCACTAATATAAAGAGTGTCGGCTTTATGTGTGCTTTCCCAGCGGGTGTGATGCTGGCGTCGTTTTCTATAGGCTTAACATCAATAACTCGATTGCTTGTGGTGAGGTATGAAATTCCTGCATAGATAAAGTTGATAGGATTAACCATTTGGCGAACGGCTTTATGATTGCGAAAGAAAGAGGCGTAATCTTGCGACATAGTCATAATCAAGACAATACCAACGGTAAAGGCTAGCGCTATATGTTTTATTTTTTTCCACAATTCAGGCTTGAACTTATCAAATTTTATCGTCACATAAAACATTAAAACTGAAGGAAAAAACCCAAGCGAAAGCACATACAAAAGCAACCTAATGTTTAATAGCCCTTTAACTTCAACCAGGTCAGTTTCCACCAGGTTTTGAATCATTAACCGATGTATGACGATGCCATAAGCATCCATAAAATACGCAACACATGCAGCAGTAATAAAAACAATACTGATTATCGGTTTGGCTATATAAGGCAGGGTAAATACGGAAACAACAATGAATGTTAATACTAGAATCAGAAGAGAAATATTAATGATAAAAATACAACCCCTAAGGCTTGTATAATCAATTAACTCCCCGACATTTCCAAAAAATGATGCATTGTAAAAAATCACGAAAAATGCGGCGACAATTAACGAATAGTAGCTGCTATCTAACTGCGGGCAGCCCCTTCTCTTAAAATTCTCTAAACGAATACTAAAATTCATACCAACCCTAGTTGTAATTTATTGTTGAATGTTTTTTTAAACATAGCTAGATAGATCGCAAGGGAATAAAACCAGCATATGGCGAGAGTCCATAAATCATGAGAAATGAAGTGAGCTCCACGAAGTTGTTGCGCAAAGCCAAAAGTGATACCCGCAAGCAAGGGGATGGCTAAACCTGCCCAACGCAAGTTAGATGAGTGATTGAGCCAAAAAAAATACAAAGCAATCCACGCATAGCCAGCACTTGCATGGCCCGCTGGAAAACATCCCTCACCATTGCGCAAACCGAGCTGTTCAAAAACGGTCACGTAATTGAGATTGCCGCCATAACGTTGAAATTCCCACGGGCAGGAAACGGCTAAGAAGGATTTAAAGAAACTGACCAGCAAGCTGCCTCCGGCAACCGCTAAGAGTAAATAGGCGAGTGGTTTTCGATGTTGTTTCCAATGACTCAAGCAATGGGACATCACTAAGAGTCCAATCACTACCAAGGCAAGCAGAAGTGATGCGGTGCGTCCACCTTTATGAAGGACTTGCTCTGTCAACCAATTGTCTTTCAGCACCCAAATGTTGCCCTGAAGGCCGTAAAGGTAATCGGCTAAAATTTTGTCAATATCAAAAATATGGATGAATACCGATAGAACGATCAGTGCCGTTAACGGGTAGATAAAATGTATGACGAGGAATTTGGGAGAAACAGGCATCTAAGTAAGTTCAGCGAATTGAAAAAAAGCACATGCCGACACAATACAGAGAGAGACTTAGCTGAAACTTAGGTGGGTGAAAAACACATCCTTCCTGATCAGTCAAACTGATTAACGCAAGAAACACGATCACACATGCCGCATGTATAAACAGAATGAACAACGAACCGTAATTACACCGGTATAACTAAATATTCCAACGCTTTAAAGGTAGCAGCGAGTTCGCTGTCGGATTTGATGGCGTCAATAGCGGTATTCCTTTTGGTATGTAGTGCCAACATTGTCAATATTTTTAGCCTTTCCCTGGCTGTTAATTCGCATTGGCTTTTAGCCAACACTCGCATTCTGTGTTGTTATCACTGTCGCGTGCTTTGCGTTGTTTATAATGATTGTGAATCATTTTGGTAGTGAACTGCTATAACTCATTGTTTTGTGCCACAGTGTTTATTTATGCACTCATTAGTTGGTGCCGAGCAGCAGTTTTTTTTAGCTTTTTGCCGTGTGTAAATAAAATAGCCTGCAATCAGCGCCAAAGGCGCAAGACAAATAAAAACCTCCAGATTTTGTTTATTCATCAAAGAAACCAGCACTCCAAGGCTAGAAGCGCCCGCAATAATTAAATACAGAGGAATGGCGCAGCAGCCGATACAGGCTATAGCGGCGGTAAATATGAGCCATTTAGATTTTTGTGAGGGCATAACAGTCTCCTGAAAGAAATAGGTTTTATTGCAAGAGATAGCAGCATAAAATCTGTAGCTACTACAGATGCAAGCATTTTTTAACAAGGAGATTCGTATGTTTGGTATTGGAGTGCTATCGCGCGAAACGGGATGTCATATTGAAACCATTCGCTACTATGAGAAATTAGGGCTACTGCACGAACCGCAACGTTCCAGCGGTGGCCATCGCTTGTACAACAACGCTCACCAAAAACGCTTGGGGTTTATTTTAAAGGCACGAAGTCTTGGCTTTAATTTGGATAAAACCCGCGAGCTATTAAGTCTTTCTGAAAATACAGAACGGTCGTGCAGTGAAGCATTGACGCTAGTGGAAACCAACTTGCTTACCATCAATGAAAAAATGGCCGAGCTGCAACGCATCAAAGATTCATTATTAGTGATGGCTAAAAGCTGCCAGAGTTGTTGCCCTGGCGCTAAAGCACCGGATTGCACTATCGTGGATGCGTTATCCACCGTTTAAGATTCAAATTAAGGTTAGTCATGCTCAAAACCACCTTGTTATTTTTCGTCACCGCACTGACTGAAATTATTGGCTGCTTTTTGCCTTATCTTTGGCTGCGTAAAGAAGGCTCCATTTGGCTGTTACTTCCTGCCGCCGCAAGTCTCGCCTTATTTGTTTGGTTGCTCACCTTGCACCCAGCCGCCAGTGGGCGGATTTATGCTGCTTACGGTGGTGTTTACGTTGCAACTGCTTTGCTTTGGTTACACTTTGTGGATGGAATAAAACTATCCGCTTACGATTGGGTGGGTGCAGGTGTAGCGTTATTGGGTATGGGGATTATTGTGGCGGGGTGGAAGGCAGCTTAAGTACCTACTGCCAAACTCCACTCAGCAACACCATCGCGTAAATGTACTGATTGAAGACCCGCTGCGCGCAATAACTCCACGGCGTCCTTCGCCATTAAACAATAAGGTCCACGGCAATAAGCAACTACCGGGCGATCTTTGGGTAACTCATCCAAACGTGTGCGCAGCTCTGCTAAAGGTATGGACCGAGCGAAGGGTAAATGCGCACTCAAATATTCCTCTGTGGGGCGAACATCCAACACGACCACTTCACCACGGCGCGCCATTTTCAACAAAGACTCGCGGTCACTCGGTACCAAATCATCGGGTGTGGCAGAGATTTTTTGCAGTGCAGATTGCAACTCAACCAAACGGCTTTCGGCGAGTAAATGCAAATGTACCCACACCTGAGCGACTGCTTTATCCGCTAGGCGGTAGACAATATTTTTCCCCTGACGCTCTGTCGCCACTACATTTGCTTCACGCAATTCACGCAAATGCGAGCTGGCCAACTTCATGCTAATTGCTGCTTGCTCAGCCAGCATCTCCACCGTTTTTTCGCTCTAACATAGCAGCTCTATCAGCTCTACTGTACCCCAATTTATCCGCTGCAATCGCCGACCAAACACCGCCAGAATGGTGCGGTTCTGCCATTGGCATTTATCGTTTCTGGCGCGATTTGGGTTACGGTATTGGCGCATTAGGTCTAGGAATCACGGCGCATTTTACCGGGTCAGTGGATGCGGCTTTTTGGTTTGTTGCGATAGCGATGTTTTTATCAGGAGGTCTGCTTTTGCTCAGCGGCTGGTCTAAGACAGTAAAACTTTGACCGTCTGCTTTGGGCACAAAGCGACGATTCTACGTTTAAATAGAAGTACATTAGAATTACACGGACTTACACGAAGCCAAATAAGTTTTTAGTCAGGCTCCCACGCCATACAACATGCAAGGCTAAGCCTTTCTTCGGCCATAGAATCTTACGCTCACCTTGGTTGCAATAACCTACCAAAGTTTTATTCTTGAGTGTTGTACAAATTACTGGAGGGCCGGAGTGAACAATACTACCAAATCCGTTGTTGAGATTACGTTAGGAGTGGCTTTTTCTAGGTCACTCGACCTTAATCGCCAACTACGTCAGGGGGTTTCTTTTGCTGCACTCACGCGCCTTCAGAAACAGTACGGATTGAGCAGAAGTGAATTACTTACCATGCTGGTAATCAGCCAATCAACTTGCCGGCGGCGTGAAATCGAAGGAAAGCTTTCGGTTGACGAGGGAGATAAAATTCTACGATATGCACGGTTGTTAGATTTGGCGTTAGAGCTCGTAAATGGCAACAGAGAACATGCTCTTCAATGGCTATCAACACAAAACCGTGCTTTATCTGGTGAAACACCCGTGAGCTATGCCCAAACCGGTGTAGGTGCCGAAGTAGTTAGAGACTTAATTGCAAAAATTGAACATGGGGTTGTGATATAGCGTTGCGAGCACTCCCCGCAAGGTATCTTCAATACTGGGTCAGTAAAGCTCGGCTTACAGCTCAAGTTCTTAATAGGGTGAGGCTAGGTTGGTTCAGACGGATCTTCGTCAATTGACTGAACAATAACAGCAAGCCCTGCGAAAGGATCTACTCCTAGCACTCGGCAATAGCGAACAAACTCAAGAATCTCGATTTTTCGTTGGTTTAGCTCCATTTTACAAAGTATTGAATGATCTAAACCGCTAACTTCAGCTGCTTCTCGAAGGGTTAAACCACTATCTTCTCGGCATTTCTTTAGCCAAGCTCCAAGTTTTTCATAATGAGATGAATAAAGGGATGATTTCATTGTCTCGATATTAGAGACCATATAGAATGTTTCGAAATTCGAAACAGACCGGTGCAGCCTCCCATGGCAAAAATCACACTTAAACCTGAAGTACTTAAGGTATTGAAGACGCTAAATGATGGGAGCTTTACTGTAGATCAGATTACAAAAATGTACCTCGCAGAAGGCACTGAGGCCCAGGAATCTAAAAAATCAGCCCGCCAGTTCATTTATCGAACGATTCTGCGATTAATTAAAAGCGGGGAAATGGCAAGGCTTGATGGCAATAAAGGATGGCCGAAATATAAGCTAACGGACAAATTCCAACTAAGGCTTTCACCTTCAGTGATTCAACCATCCGCACCACCAACTCATAGAGTGCAAAACCCTTCCTCACACCAAAGTCTAACTGAAAGACTAAATGCCCATAAGATGGAACTGCTGACTGCTATGGGTGAAGTTGAGGAATATGATGCAATTTGTAAAGACATGCCAAATCTAAAGGAAGACATTCAATCGCTGTATGATGACTCCCGAGATAGATGCTCAAAAATATTAGGGCGTGTAAAAGCCCTCGAAAGCTTACTGTCCATTGGAGCCCAGTAGTCGCATGCAGCTAAGATACTGGCAGTCAGAATGTATTTCGAAGGCGCTAAATAAATATATCGCAGGAGATAGTCATTTTCTGTGCCTCGCAACGCCAGGTGCTGGCAAAACAGTTATGGCTTCTACATTGGCTAACAAACTATTTACAGAAAATCGTATCGATTTGGTTTTATGTTTTTCACCTTCGGTTAATGTTTCAAGTGATTTTCAACATGCACTTGAGGCCCACACCAAATCAAGAATGGATGGGTTACTTGGCTCAAAGGGACGCTCACTTACTTACCAAGCGATGTTGTCTCTAGATGATTCATTTTGGAAACTTTTCGACACCAACAGAATTTTTGTTATCTTCGATGAAATTCATCATTGTGCTGCTGATACTTTCGGCAACGCAAATGCATGGGGACAAAAAATAGTTCAAAAGATACAAGGTAAAGCTACCTATACATTGGCTTTAACAGGTACCCCTTGGCGATCAGACCAGGTGCCCATCGCACTTTCACAGTACTGCCATGATCAAAAAATCCAGTGTGATTATATTTATGGTTTAACGCAGGCAGTTACAGACAACGTATGCCGCAGGCCACAGATTACATTGATTGATAATGATTGCATCTCTGTAACGAAAGATGGAAATACCACTCGTTTTTCTTCTTTCGGAAAACTACTTACCGAATCAAAATGTTCATACCAGCAACTGATAGAAAATGAAAATGTTATTCGTTATTTTATTGATAAGTCCTCAAAAAAACTGACGCAAATAAGAAAGCATCACCCTGACGCTGGCGGGCTAATCGTTGCTGCATCGGTGGAGCATGCAAAGTTAATTGCTAAAATTTTATATGACTGCCTTGGTGAAAATGCGCGGGTAGCCACCTATCGTGAGCATGAACCTCAAAATATTATCAATGAATTTAAATTAAGCACCGAGAAATGGATCATATCGGTCGGCATGATTAGCGAAGGTACAAATATTCCGCGCTTACGTGTCTGCTGCCATCTCACCAGAGTTAAAACAGAGCTAAATTTTAGACAAGTACTAGGCAGAATATTACGCAGCAGCAATGAGATTAACGGCGAAGGCTTTTTATTTATGCCGGCCGAGCCAAACTTAATTGAGTATGCAAATCGTGTAGCGCAAGAAATACCTGAAGGGATACAGATAAAGGTTGTAACCATTAACAATCAACAAAAGGATATCAATATTTCGATAGCCTCCGATCAAATAACGTCATCTGCGCCAATCGCTTCTGAAAGAATAATTTTGCGTGTTGGTCACAAAAGTAATTGTGAGACTGCCAAAGTGACTAGCCATCCCAAAAGCGAAGGCTCTATCCTAGCCAAATCCTACGAATCTTCCATAAATATTTTTGGAAAATTCAAACAGGAAATTATGTCGTTGCCACGATTTGCATCTTAGGGGATGTGACTAAATGATCTCGCGCAAGCTGCTAATTTCATGGGGCATGGTGCTGCCTTTCCGGGTAAGGTGAAGCGCAGGGATACCCATTTTACGCGGCCCTTCATAATCTGCGATGAAGGTATCGCCAATGAAGAGAGTTTCTGCAGAATCAACGCCAGCCATTTTTAAAATCCAAGAATATATCTCAGGTTCTGGTTTTATAGTGCCAAGCTCATAGCTTAAACCTTTTAATACTGGAATTTCCGGCGGTAATAATTCAACAGCTTTTCCATAAGGTTTTGCCAAGTTTGAACATATGGCAATCTTCACGCCCTGTGAATTAAGTTGCTCAAATACTGGGTAAACATCATCATATAACGCGAGTGATTTAAGCTCTTCGACGATTTCCTTATTGATTTGATCGAGCAATATCTGGGGTGCATTTATGCCCATTGATGCTGCTAATTCTGAAACACTCAAATTGGTCGTCATTAAATAGCGTGCATCATCTGCCTGCACTGCGCGCCCATTTTCACGGGCCCATTTAAGCAGCTTGCGATAGGGGTGATGCATTGTCCCAAACTTAACAAGCGTCCCAAAGAGATCAAATATAACGGACTTTGTAGCCACACTAATTCCAACCTGGATTCCGGCGCATTTATTTTGGACCT
>DAOORH010000014.1:0-18747 GCA_035389145.1 Cellvibrio sp. | reverse complement strand
GTACGTTAGATTAAAATCGATTATTGAGACAGGGTGTGGTTGGGGCTGCGCTTACCGTTAAGTTAATGATGTATGTGTACCTTAGAAGTCTTTATACTTTATGGTGGCGCGCATACGGAAGTTACTAGAAAAAAATTGACAGGCGGTTTGCTTATGGAGAGAATTTTTGAACTCAAGTAGCATTTCAATCGCGTGGATAATAAGTGCATACCAAAAGCCCGAACAACTAATCCATATTATTGAACGCATCGCTGTGGGCAACGACAGCGTCTGGCTTCACTATGACCGAAAATCCCCATCGAGCGAGTTAGATATTGTTCGTGCTCACTTTAAAAATAATAGCAAAGTGCATTGCTTTCAAAAGTATTCAGTGTTTTGGGGCGGTATTCAGAGTGTTTGGGTTGATTTGTTTCTGGCTAAACAGCTACTAAAAAGCCAATTAAATTACGACTACGTAGTTCATCTCACAGGAAGCACATACCCTATCAAGTCAGATGAGAGCCTGCGTAGTTTTCTATTATCCCATTATGGGAAAACATTTTTACAGTTGGATCCGGATGAGGCCATACATGAACTCGGTTCAGATCGCAGCCGATTTTACGCTAAGGAGCATTTTGGCATTTTCCCCGGTAGAAATTTCCCCAAGTATAATTTTGTAATGAAGTTGAGATATAAAATTAACTTGAAGTTTTTGCGTTTTATAAAAAGACTTGGCTTATATCGAAAAAACTTCTCCTTGCCTACATCATTTCCAAACGTCTATCGCGGGTTTGTACAGAATGTTATTTTTAAGGATCACTATCTTGCAGGGCTAAATGATAAGAGATCTAGAAAATTGCTGCGAGAGTTGAAATATACATCTTCTCCCGACGAAGTATTTTTTAATACATTAATGGCCAATACGGTGAGCCCTGATGAACTTGTGACCAACAATAATCTCTTATTTACCTATTGGCGAAAAAGTAGTGCAAGTCCCGATACTTTAAAAGAGTCGGATCTAGAGACATTATTTATTTCAGATCGTTTTTTTGCGAGAAAATTTGAATCACTGTCACTTATTCAGTCTGTTGATCAGCATATCAATGCAGCTGATAAAGAAAAATTTTCTGCTGATTCAATTTAATTGGTTAGTATTTCAGATAAGTCCGTTTTTCTGCAGCGCCATAAAGCCTTTAAAAACTTTCTCCGCTTTGCTGAGATGTTTCATTTCATCTATGATTACTGCAAGTAAGTAGGCGTCACAGTCATCTACACTTGGCGGCTCAATACTTTTATCGAATTCGAACCACAGTTCTGCTGAGTCACGTGAATATCTTTGTTGATTCGCTTGATGCAACATTTTCTTATGCGGTTGCTATCTTTAAGCTCGATTGGGAACGGTGTGATTCAACGTAATCCATAAAATCCATGCCTTTGCTTAAGTTACCTATTGCCCAATACTGAGTCCTTCAAATAGATAAATGCTCCGTATATTTCATTGCGTGATACAGCCAAAGGTTGTGACATGATATTCCATCGCCACGAATCAAAATATTTTCTCTTCATGGTTGGCTTAAGTAGCCTTTTAATAAAGAAAGCACCTCTACCGATATCATAACCTTTGCGAAGTTTTACTTCATCGCTGGGCAATTTTCGGCCGTGGTGATGGTAAACAACAGGCGCTGGATCATAAGCCCCGTGCCAGCCAAGTCGCAATAGTTCCGCCATAATGTCCACATCTTCAGCAGGAAATTTTTTGCCTGCTCCAAATAATGGATCAAACCCATCTGCTGCTATAAGTGCCTCTCTTCTAAAAGAAAAATTGGCGCCATGAATCATTCCTGCAGTGATCACGGAATAGGGTTTAAAATTTACACGCTCATTGTGAGTTTGTATGGTTATAGGAAGATCTGTTTCATCAAATAAAAGTACTCGCCCACCAATAAACCCTAGTTTCTTTTCATTTTCTAGTGTGCGAACTGTTTCGTCGATAAAATCAGGTTCTGGGTAGCAGTCATCATCGATGTAGCAGATAAATTCAGCAGTAGAAGACCTCCAGCCTGCATTTCGCGCATTTGATAAGCCCTGGTTGCTTTCAAACACGGAGCGCATTGATAAAGCAGAGTTCTTTATGAAGTTACCAATAATCTCTTGAGTGTTATCTGTTGAGTTATTATTAACAATAATGATTTCCCATGGGTGGGATGTCTCAATTTTCTCTAGAGAATTGAGGCATGGCACCAATTGGTCTGCTCTATCTTTTGTACAGATAATTAAGGAGACTTTATACATAAGCTACAGATGCCTTTAACGAATTGGTTTTTAGGTGGTCTACTAATTAGCTTTTAAGACTCTAATTATTTTAGTCTGGCTTCAACGTCTTTAATGGGTGCTTAAGAGATTGTAGCGATTTTTTAAAAGAACCCAGTATCTCAAAAAATCTAGACCATATCCAACAAAACATAAAAGTCATACAGATTGATAGTATTGACGAAAAAATGATGTGATTTTTCCCAGCTATGTTACGCGAAATCATATCTGAAAGTGGAATCAATGGCGCGTGTAATAGGTAGACAGAAAACGAAAACGCACCGATCTTGCTAAAAAAAATAAGTATAATGTTTTTTGACAGAGATTCATCAAAGGCGGAGGCACAATAAATTAAAAAAGCTATTGAGATTGCCCACGATGGACGTAGTAGCCACTCGTTTTCAATATAAACTCCGAAAAGTATGGCGATGCTTATGGTTACTAGGCTTGCAAATTTTAAGCCTAATGATGGGCGAGGCGGATAGCTTTCAAAAATCCAATATGCAGCCATTCCAAAAAAAAATTTACAAAAATTAGGTAGAAAAAATCCGTAAGGAATACTTTCATGCCCACTAGTTGTCAGTGTTGCTAGTGACATGAGCGCGCCCACGCAAACAATTGTCTTGAAATATTTTTTAAAGTTAAGGGCAGCAAAAATAAATATGTATATTTGTATTATTTGTGAGATAAACCAATAGACACCGTTAATGGGTAGAAATGCCCGGTATAACTCCCAGTTTTCTGCATCAAATACCCGAGTAAGAGTGATAATCTTAATCCACTCTAGCGTGGAATATTCGAAAAAATTAAACTCTAGCGAATGACTTTTTAAATACGATAGTCCTCCAATAAAGATCGGAATAACAAGTGCGGCAGTTATAAGACTAAATATGAATACTGTGTAAATTCTATTTAATCGTGGGGCTAAAAAGTTAAAAGGTGTTGCTTTACCTTCGATAATCTTTTTTGCCGCAATAGCAGCGAGGAAGCCAGATATCACAAAGAAAACATCCGTTCCTATTCTCCCTAAGGCTAGTATGAAATTAATTGTTTCACTCTCGAAAAAGCGTAGTGTGTGGTAGATCAATATCAATGTGCATGAAATGCCTCTAAGTGAGTCCAGGTAAAGTAATCTATGTTTCATTTGCGGCGTCTTTTAAAATCCTAGGATTGAGTATTTATTAACCAAAGCGCGATTACTTTTACTGCGCGTGAAAACTTCATAGATTGAAAGAAGGCATTTTTTCGGTTGCCTGATAGATTCGCGGCAATAAATGTGAATGCAGAGCTAAATACTTCTTTTATTTGATTCTCTAATACTCCGAGAGGTCTTGTCCCCATTCTCTTCCCAGGTTGCGTTTTTGCAATTTGGAGTATTGGTTTTGCGCAAGCAATATACTGCTTTCTTATGTTTTCTTCAGTGTATTCCCTTGGCTTTAGTCTATGGCCAACGGTAATGTCAGGGTAATAAATTACGTGAAGTTGTTGTTCTAGCAGCCTATAAAATACCAGGATCTCTTCTCCGCCGGCCAATTCAGTACCCTTGCGGCCGAGTTCTGGGTCGAACCCTCCCATTTCGGTTAAGAATGCTTTTTTAATGCAGAAATTTTTACCGAAAAATGGCTTTGATTTGTCTTTAACAGCAATTTCTTTTTCACCATGATTGATGACAGCAAAAAAGCCCGCATAGCTGTCGTCATACCACCAGGGCTGCGGTTGATCCCAGATCACTTCTATCTTGCCAAAAATACAATCAGCCTGTGTATTGCGAATTTTCGTTAAATAGCTGTTTAGCCAATTGGGGTAAATCTCAGCATCATCGTCTGTAAACAAAATGTACTGCCCTTTGGCTTTCTCGATGCCTGTATTGCGTGCATGTGATAGGCCTTGGCGAGATTCAAAATAATGATGATATGCCAAGCTTGTGGACGTAAAAGATTTTATGACGCTAGCGGTCTCATCACTACTATTATTATCAACGACTATCAGCTCAAACAGTGTGGGCTCTAGCAATGCTTGATTTAAAAGTTGCGTAAGAGTGATGCGTAATGAATCGGCATTGTTATAGGTACAAATAACAATGCTGATGAGTGGATTTACGGGGTTACTATTTTCCATGTTTAAAGAGCGCCTTGATTTTGGGGGGTTAGCAGAGTTCTATCTATTTGCTCAAGGATTGGCTCCCATGCGTAACGGCCTTGAACAAAGCTCTTTCCTTTTTCGCCAATATTTTTTCTCAGTGCGTCGTTATTCATCAACAAGGCCATTTTTTTACTTATATCGTCATTTGAATTCGCGATAATTATTTCATCACCATCTGTTGCGCCTATACCTGAGTTGCCAAGTGCTGTGCTGATTACAGGGATGCCTGATTGCATTGCTTCCAGTAATTTGTTTTGTTGGCCGCTACCAATTTCCATTGGGAATACGAATAGGTCTGCGGCATTAATATGCGTCCAAATATTATCAACTGTACCCGTTACTATTACCTGCGGGTCTTCACCGAGCTGCTGAATTTCTGGTGCGGGGTCTCTGCCAATAATAAGTAGTTTTGCATTAGATAAATGCTGCTGACAGCTTTTGAAAATAGTGTATAGCCGTAATGCTGCCCGAATATTAGGCGGGTAACCCATGTGCCCCAAATAACCAACTGTTTTACAGCCGTAGTCAATTTTTTCGTTTGAAAAATCCGTTAAATAAAGGCCATTTGGGATTACGCCAATTTTATCATTGTTGGTATGTTCACCTGCACCAAGTTTTCGGTCTAAGGGTGAAATGTAGCAGGCGTAGTCCACAGCGTTTACGGCGCGTCGCTCCCAACATTTTACCATTAATGCATCATAGGCTTTTAATAGAGACTTTCCGCACGTTCGCAAGCTGGTTGAATAGGGTGAATCAATAACATCTAGCGAATAGTGCTTTGCTTTCACTAGATGCTTCACTAGATGCTGGTGAGTAATTAATACGCAAAGTGCAGTGTCGTAAATTTTATCGTTTGTTTCTTTGGTAATGAATTTCGATATTTCGTTTTCATCAAAGTACAACTGATTATAAGGCACGCCTATTGGCAAAAGTGACTTTACGCGTGCTTTTAATTTGGTGAATAAGCTGACTGCGTGTGGTTTGCGCACATAAATTGAAACCTTGGTGCAAAATTTCTCAGCCTCTGCAATACCCTCCTCTTCAACGTGACCGTTCGCGATGACGAGCAAATGAATATCGAAATCTTTTGATGCATGCTCCAAAATTGGAAAATAACGAATGGAAATTCCATTTTTCCGCGCAGGAAATGGAAAGTCTGGCATGCACACTAACAAGCTTTTTCTAGTCATGTTTAATTCATAAATCCTTTTTCAATCATCGCTTTAAAATAATCATTTTCAGCAAAGAGTTGGTTATAGTCGCCATTTGCAATTATCTCCCCATCGGCTACAACAGTAATTTTGTCTGAAAGTTTGATTGCTGCTGGGCGGTGTGAAATAACTATAATTAAAACGTCATGCTTTAAATTATTTAGCAGTTGCATTAACTCATGTTCAGATTCAATATCCAGTGCGCTCGTTGGCTCATCTAAAATTAGTACTTTATTACTGCGATAAAGTGCACGCGCAATACCAATGCGCTGGCGCTGCCCGCCGCTCAGTAATTTCCCGTCTTGGCCTAGCCCCGTATCTATGCCCTGCGGCAACTTTTCTACAAATTCCATGGCGTTGGCTTGCACTAGTGCCTGTTTTACTCTTTCTATATCAACTTCATCTCTATTAATTCCAAAAGCAACGTTGGCAACTACATTGTCGTCTAGGATAAAAATGTGCTGAGGTACGTAACCTATGCTGCGCTGATAAGAAAAAATCATTTCGCCTTGAATGGATTCTTTATTGGTTTCCAGTTCTCCGCTTGCTGCAGGTAATAAGCCAAGAATGATATCAGCTAGTGTAGATTTTCCAGAGCCAGACGGCCCTGCGATAGTGTTGAGCTGACCTTTTTCAAAGGTAACAGAAATGTTATTGATTGCAGGCTTAGCGGTGTTTGGGTACTGGTAACAAATGTTACTAAGCGTAATGTCATCAATTCGCGCCATGGGAGCAATATCGGATCGATTATTGTGCTGTGTGGCAATATCTAAATTTTCTTTTAATTCTAGTACTACACCACCATTGGCACTAATGCTAGAAATTGACTTATACATTTGTTGCATGGTTGGCAATAACTTGTAACCGGCAATAGCATAAATGCTCAAAATTGATACCACATTAGCGCTACTTGCTTCTTTTGACAGCAGGAAAATTGCAAACAACAAAATCGCGCTAAAGGATATGGTTTCTATAGCAAAGCGAGGTAGGTCGCCTGTAAGTGAAATATATGCGTTAGACGCAAGCCCGCGGCGATTGGCCTCTTTATAAGCATCGCTGTATTTTGATTCAAGCGCGTTTAGTTTTATGTCTTTAATGCCAATAAATGTTTCTGACAGTAACCGTTGGATAGCTCTGTTTCGTGCGGTAATAATATCGCCATGTCTCTTCAGAGATTGTTTGATAATCCAATAGGTGCCTAGGTAGGCGCCGCCGATAATTAGTGCTGAGCCTACGGCAATTATGGGGTCAAGAAAAAGTAAGCCAGCTAAAATAATCAGGGCTACAAAGGCTTGGCTACACATCATTAAATAGGGCTGAAGTACCATATAAATAAAGCGTGGTGCATCTACAGAAATAATGGATATTGGCTTATTATAATTTGTGGATTTGTGAAAAAGATAATCACGATTAATAAAGTTGTTAAATAGTTTTAGTTGAAAGCTGCTGCCAAGATAAATTGAGAATTTCAGTTGTGCCCATAAAGTTAGTGCGTTTACCGCATTAGAGATAAAGATCATTGCAATGGATAATAGTGCAAACACCAAAATAAACGATTGGGTTGTTTCAAATTTACCAAACGTATAAATGGCAGCCAGCACTTTATTGGTTTGAATTGATTCTGGGTTAGAGATAATGCCGATAAAAGGTGCAATGCTCGCAACACCTACTACTTGCACAATGGCGGAAAATGCAAAAAATAACTGCAATAAAAACATTTTCCTTTTTTGTTCTTTGCTAAGAACAGCATAGATGCTGCGAATAATACTAAGTATGTACATGTGTTAGGCTCTATAAATTTTAATACGATGACTATAAATCATTTATGCTATTCGAATGTTATTGCAGTTAATATGTAACGCCTAATCATCCTTTTTTACCCTGCCATTTTTAGCTCTTAAGAAATAAGTCAAAATATAGCTGAGCCATTTTATCCAGCGTATAGTCTTGAGCGCGCACAATGGAATCATTAGTATCTAATAAGTTAAGCTTTTTATAAGCTGTGACTATGTCTTCTGCCGTGTTGCAGAAAAACCCTGTCTTGCTTGCTAGAATTGTCTCGCCGGTACCTCCCTTGCCAGTAGTAAGTACCGGCGCACCAGCTGCCATAGCTTCAATAATCGAAAGGCCAAAGGGTTCGGTGTATTGTGTCATATAGACTAGTGCTTTGCATTTGCAGTAGACCTCAAAAAGCTCTTCATAAGTCAGCTCACCCAAATATTTAACCGAGCTGTCGGCCAATATCGGTGTAGAGAACTCTTTATCATTTAGTGGGCCTGCGAGAACTAATTGAATGCCCAACTTTTTGCAGGCCTCAAGCGCGATATCCACCCCTTTATCTTTAGTGATTCTGCCTGCAAAAAATAAAAAATCATCTCGTTGGCCTGCAAGCGGTGTTTGATTGAATAGTAATTTTTCACCGTGGGGTATCACAACCCCAGGTTTAATTAATTGGTTTGCCAAGTGCTGAGAGGGGTAAATAATATTCTTTTGCATTCCTACGTCCACCCAATGAGCTACCTCATAGGTATGGACTTTCAGCCAGTTAAAAATACCGAGGCGTCTCTTTAGGTAGCGATAGTGATCGGAGTGATTGAATAGAATGATATCGCCGGCTTTAAGTGTGCGTTGTAAGGTTAGGCAGACAAATTTCAGGTGTTCTTCTGTGTTGGGTTTCCCGCCTTCTTTTATATGTTTGCTTGGCTGCTCAAGTGTCTTGGTATGCTCGACGCCTGGAATATTAAATTCACCCGGCGAGTAACATACAACTTGTGCTCCTAGGTCAACAAGGCCTTCGCATAGATGTGCAATTACCAGTTCAATCCCGCCATAACGTACGGGAGGCACTGGATTACAACTCAGGGAAATAATATGAATTTTGTTGGTTGCCGCGTTGTATTTCTTTTTAAACATAACATTCTGTTTCCATACATGGACTTCAAGGTTTTTTTGTTTTTGATTTATCTCATTTTGAAGAGATAATATCATCATAGGTTTTTGTCATTTGTTGTTGAATGCGCTCTGGATTCCAGATTTCTGTAGCGTGAGCAGCACCTTTTGAGGTGATATCAAGATTGGGTGTGCTCTCATTAAGGACTTTCAATAATATCTCTGCAAGTTGCATGTCATTTCCGGGCGCAAATAAAAATCCAGTGACACCATCTTCGATGGCTTCTCTTGCTCCGCCGATATCTGCCGATATGGTTGGTGTGCCAAGCTGAAGTGATTCGACAATTCCGCCTGCCATAGCTTCAAAATAGATAGGCGTATGAATTGCGACATCAGCGTTTTTTACGAGGTGAAGCACATCTTCTCGGTAGCCTAAAAAATATACATTTTTGGCTAGTTCATTCTCTATTACAAAAGCTTGAAGCTTTTCATAATAAATTTTATCTTGTGGGTCTTGTGATAAATCTCCAACAATGAGTAAAACGGCGTTCGAAACATTTTCTCTTAATCGTTTTAGAGCCTGTAAAGCTATAAGCTGCCCTTTATCTTGTGTTATTCGCGCCGGTAGTATAATGACTTTTTTCTGATCTTTCTTTAATTTGTCAATTAACGAAAGGTCAGGGTTTACATGATTTTTTAATCGCGCTCTAGCGTCAAACGGAGAGTGAATCATAATGCACTTGTATTGCGGTAAGTTTAATTGGTGTTGATACATATCCATTAAAGTGCTGCCAACAAATACATATTTTTCTGCGATATTTATTCTTTCTTGTGCGATGCTTTGGTAATTTTGGAGGTCGCGGAAATAATAAATGAGCGGGATGCTGCACCTCTTCGCTAGCTTGTATGGAACTGAGTGTAGGCCACAATTGGCTTGAATAAGGTCTATTTTTTTTTCGCTGATGACTCTTAGGGCTTGCCAAAGAGTAAATTTTCTATTGATACTCATTACCAAAGATATAAAAGCAGTTGCTGCTGAATGATAAGGTTTCCATTGGCATTTGCTTTTTAGCCAAGCGGTATGCTTAAAAGCTATTCTATCGTTGTAAAAGGATTTTATGCTGTATGAAGAGATATGTGATTTGTTGGTACTGGCTTTTAGGTATTCTAAACTATGGAATGTAATGAAAATAAAATTGAAATCAGTTAATTTTTCGGCAAGGTCAACGGCGCGGCTAATTGAACCGCCCGGGCTTTCTGCTTGATCGAATATCAAAACTGTCTTCATTTTTTTGCCGCTATATATTGGGCAATTTTTTCAATTTGATGCTCTTGAGAAAAGAGCTTTTCTGCTCTCTGGCGAGATGCCGCAGAAAATTTTGAAGCCAATGCGGCGTTGCTTGTTAGCGACACTAAGTATTCGGCAAGACCAGAAGAATCGCCGGGAGTAATGTGATAGCCATTTACCTCGTGCTCAATGGTTTCACCGAGACCTTGTAGGTTTGACACAATCATAGGTAGGCCTGACGCCATCATTTCAACGCTAGACATGGTAAATGAATCCCACCCCGTTGAGGCTATAACACCTATAGATGAGCTGCGCATAAGCGCTGAGATATCATTGCGATAACCCGCGAAAGTGACATGTTCTTTGGCGGGGGAGTTTTCTAGCATTGCTATATAGGTATCCGCTTCATTATTTTTATTGCCGCAAATAACAAAGTGAATGTTAGCTAGCTTGTGTTCGCTGGCCAGCTTCAGTGCTGCTTGCATAATGATGCGAACACCTTTGCGCTCTTCCATATGGCCAGAGTAAAAAACAATTTTTCTATTTGTTGGTATGCCGAGTGTAGCGTGAGCATAAGTATCTGTTTGGTAGGCCGGTGTATATTTATGGGTATCTACACCCAATACCACGACGGCGGTATTTTTTTGGGGGACGCCTCTTCCGTGTGTTGCAGTTCTTCGCATTGCATCAGATTCAAAAATAAAAAAATCTGGTTTGTGTGATCGTAAGTACCATTCCATTTTTTTAAGTGCGAGTTTTAGGCCGCTATTAAGCGAGCTCATACTTGCACCCCAGTAAGAGATAATGCTTTCTATGCCCGCTTTGCGTAAGACAGGTAAAATATCAGCGGGGTATGCCATATCAAATGCGATAATTTGTTTTATATTGTTTTGTCTAACAAATTCTGCAAGTTCGGGGTAGTTCTGCCCATTATTAAATTTGCATTCGATAATATTGGGTGCAGGTTTATGAATTATTGGGTAAGACCAATAGATATTCTCTTCAGAGTAGCCAGCTGACAATGCGGATTTAAAAAAAATATGTTCGAGCACTCCAACGGCATAGCCGGTAAATTGTTCGCAATGAATCATGATGATGATTGATTCTGATTTTTGCATCAATTTTTTACCCACAAAGTAATAGTGGTGAGTGACTTTTTAATTCTAAGGTTATGATAAAAACGAATATTTTTGGCTGAGGCGAAACTAAAAAAATACGCGATCACTGCATTTATGAGTGTTTTTGTGCTCGCAAGCAGTAAGCCTAATGGTCTGCCGCCAATTTTTTTGTTTTTAGAAACCTTGGCAATATGTAGTGATGAGTAGGCGCCATCTATAAATAATTTAGTTATATGTTCTGGAGTATATTCCTTCGGCTTTAGCCTGTGTCCAACTGGGGCGCTAGGAAAATATATAACTCTCGCATTGTTGTGTATTAGGCTTCTATAAAGCAGAGTTTCTTCACCCGCAATTAGCTTTGATCCGTTGCGCCCAAGTGCCGGGTCAAAGCCACCCTGCTGTATTATCAAGTCTTTTTTGACACAGAAATTTTTCCCGAAAAATTCATGATGTATATCGGTAATTTCCAAAATATCTAAACCGTAATTTAATTCAACAAAGCAGGCTTTGTAGGCATCTAAATACCACCAAGGCCTTGGTTGATCCCAAATTACCGCGATGCTGCTGTAAAGACAGTCGGCTTTTTTGCTTTCAATGGTTTTAAGGTATTGCGCGGCCCAATCGTTAGGTAATTCAGCATCGTCGTCGGTAAATAGAACATATTGACCGGTTGCATTTTCTACGCCTGTATTTCTGGCGTGTGAAAGCCCTTGACGGGCTTCAAACATATAATGAAACGGAAATTTGCTCGATGGTGCAATAGCATTACACACATCTGCGGTGTGATCGCTAGCGTTATTGTTAACTACGATGATTTCAATTTTCCCATCTGCTTCGCGCTGGGATATTAATTGATTGAGGGTAATGCGTAATGAGTCAGCATTATTATAAGTGCATAGCACAATACTTATGATGGGAGAGTGATTCATTAGAAATCTCTGATTGTAGTAGCCTTTGCGCGAGCTTAATGGTGGTGCGGCACAATTGAGTTGTGGGGCCATTATAGGTCTTTATAGCAAAATTTTTGAGGGATTATTTCACTCTAGCAGCATTTGTCGTGTGAAATATTTAGGGCGTTAAGTCATTTGGAGGCGGGGGATACAATATTTTGCAGAGGTATAAATATAAAACCCACTTACAGCAGAGCCGTAAGTGGGCTTTGAGTCATTAAGCTGCTTTAGCTTGACGACGACGTGACAAGCCTAGGCAAAGCATGCCCAAGCCTAACAAACCTAACAGGCCTGGTTCAGCAACTTCAGCAGTAATTGATTTTACTGAGAATTCGTCGCGTGCACCAGCAGCCCAGAATTTAATAGAGGTTACTGATTGCCCGCCGAAGTTAATTGTTTGGTCGCCTTCATCAGTCCAAGGTGATGACATATAAACGGTTGAATTAACGCCATATATGTCAAACACACCAACATTAACAGCACCTAACCACAAGCTAATCCAGCCTTTTTCGCCTGACGCAACGCTGCCGTCATTTGTTTCGTTGTAGTGAACTTTTGGGAAAAAGTCAGTGACTTTAACGCTGAGCAATTTAACAGAGGTAGCAAAAGAAATAGTCAAAGATTCTTCGCCATTTATTTCGTCTAGCTCGTCAGTGCCGCCACACACTTGGAAAGAGCACTTAACGCCTAGGCCATCGTTGCTATCGGCGGCAAAAATCAGAGCGCCATTTGGGCCTGCAGTAGCAGTAGTAATGCCATCTGTGTAAGTTGGAAGGCTATTTGCGTTTGGCGTCCAAGGTGTTGCGCCAAAATCAATTACTAATGCTTGAGCTTGAGCTGCGGTCAACAGTACTGTTGCTGCAGCCAGTTTTGTGAAAAGTTTCATTCTAAGTTACTCCATTGGTTTAGGTTAAGCCACAGTCTCCCGTAACATCGACTTTGACGAAGCATTATGCGTGCCACTCCTGCAAGCCCAGTATCTACGCGGGTTTTAAAGTGTTGAGCGGGAGCGGGATGTAAAGAAAACCGACATTTTGAGATGTGCATCACATTTGTGACCTTAATGTGACGGGTGCGTCTTGTTTTATTTGGCTTCGGGTGAAATTTCAATGGGTGTACTGAGCAGGGCTTTGTTATGCTTTGATTTCTATTTTTAATTTTGCGCGCATCATTTTTTATTTGCAGTATTTAGGGTGTCGGTAATGGGTTTATTTATTGTGTTGTTTTGGGTATTGGCTGTTGCATCAGTTTATAGCTACTTTATTTACCCTCTTGTTTTGAGGCTTTTGGTGGGTCGCGTTGTTCAAAAGCCGCCGTTCAATTCAGCTCTCGATTCTTCTGCGCCTATTTCAATGACGCTTATCGTTACGGCTTATAACGAGGAGTCACGTATTCGCGAAAAAATTGAAAATTCTTTGGCGTTAAATTTTGATTCTATGCGACTGGAATTGATAGTGGCCTCTGATTGCTCTGAGGATGGGACAGATTCCATTGTGAATGAATACAGTGACCGTGGTGTTCGCTTAGTGAGGGCGAGTGAGCGTTTAGGTAAGGAGAACGCGCAATTAGCAGCCATCAAAGTTGCGCGTGGAGATGTGTTGGTTTTTTCTGATGTTGCTACCCAAATTCCTGCTGATGCGCTGTTGCGTTTGGAATCCTATTTTGTTGATCCTGCGATAGGCGCGGTATCCAGTGAGGATAGATTTATCAGTCAAGACGGAACTGTAGCGGGAGAGGGGGCTTATGTTAAATATGAAATGTGGTTGCGAAAATTGGAATCGCAATTATCAGGTTTAATTGGTTTGAGTGGTTCTTTTTTTGCCGCGCGTAAGAGTGTTTGCCAAGAGTGGGATATTCATTGCCCCAGTGATTTTAATACAGCATTAAATACCGCTAAGGCAGGTTTGCGTTCAGTGAGTGCGCCAGATGTATTGGGTTACTATCAAGATTTAAAAGATGCTTCTAAAGAGTATCAGCGCAAAGTGCGTACGGTTATCCGTGGTATGACAGGGTTGTCTCGCCATAGAGAGGTGATGAGTTTTAAATTATTTGGCGTATTTGCTTTTCAGGTTATTAGTCATAAATTAATGCGTTGGCTTGCACCTTGGTTTTTTGTGGCGTTATTTTTGGTAAGTGCTTTAGTGGCGAGAGATGGGTTTATATATTCTCTGGCCTTTATTGGGCAGCTGCTGTTTTACGGGCTCGCTATGTTTGCTCACTTTTTGCCGCAATTACGTGATATTTCAGCTGTAAAAATTATTTATTTTTTTGTACAGGTTAATGTTGCTTTATTGGATGCTTCCATTAAATTTTTATCTGGTAAGAGAATGACTACATGGAAGCCATCCGCTCGTTAATTCGCGGTGATTTACCCCCAGTGGGGCGGAAGATCATTTTTTCTAACGCCGGTTGTGACAAGGATCTTCCTGAGTTTGAAGGGTATTATTCCTGTTGGGTAGACTCTGGTACATCTGCTTTGGCTTTGGCATTTTTGCGTGCTAAGAGCCTGTGGTCGGGGGGCGGTACTCCTGAAGTCATATTGCCAGGTTATTGCTGCCCTGATTTGGTTGCTGCAGCACATTATGCAGGTTTGCTGCCGCGTGTGGTTGATATCAACGAAGATGACCCGTCGTTAAATCTTGCAGCGGTTTGCAAATGCATCTCTAAAAATACTGTAGCAATTGTTGCTGTAAATTTTTTAGGCGTTGCAGAGAATTTAAGCGAGTTGTTAGAGCTTAAGATTGAATATCCTCAGCTATCCATCATTGAAGATAATGCTCAATGGTTTCCGGCAGACGGCCAGGATGCATTTTTGCGAGGGGATTTTGTTACCTTTTCATTCGGGAGAGGTAAGCCGCTGAGCTTATTGGGTGGCGGCCTTTTATTGTCACGTTATCCGTTTTCGATGGATTTTGTGGCAAAACATGTTGAGTCTTCTGGCGGTACTAATTCGTCTCGATTATTAACGGCATTTAAATATATCGCTTATAACCAACTGCTATCGCCATTCTTTTACCAACTTTTAAGTAAAAATCCGTTTATCACTTTGGGCAAAACTAAATATTCTCGATTGAATCTTATTGCTGTGTTGGATGCTCATAGGTCAGAGTTGTTAGCACCTAATTTGCGGGCGTATTATCAATCTGTTACCCCCATTGCTGAAGAATACGATTCCTTATTTCAGACAGTAGGATTTGAAAATAAATTTAAGGGGTTGGGATCGGCTAGGCGTCAGCGCTTATTGCGATACCCAGTATTATTTGCGAGTGTTGAGCAAAAGCAAAAAGTTCTAGCTAAGCTTCTTTCGCTTGGGCTCGGTGCAACTGAGATGTATAGAACTGAGCTGACTCTGGTGGATGGAGTTGAAGATATTTCTGTTTGCGGCAGTTTAGAAAATGCAATTTCCTTTGCGTCCCGTTTCATAACACTGCCAACTCATGCTGGCGTTACAAAAAGCCACCTGCAATTGATACAAAAAGCATTTCAATCATAATCTTAAGTGCACCGCCGGAAATTCAATTTCCGGCGGTGCACTTAACGAAGATTTTTTGTTTCTTGATGCCAGAGCAGCGCCAATTCTTTTATTGCTTTTAGCTGACTTTCGCATGTTTTGTCTTCGCATACACTATGCATGCTTATAAAGTTTGAGTAGCGTTTCCCCGCAAATGTGGCAGGTATTTGTAAGATTTTTGCTGTTTGATACTTGTCGGTGTTGTATCCGCCTACTTCAAAGCGATATGTGATCGTTATGAATTCCTGCTTGTTTGCATGCTTTAGAATCAGGCTGTGAAACCCTAAGTCTTTCAATTCCGGCGTCGCTTGCTCTTGGATTTTTATCCATTGTTCTTTGTTATAAATATTCTCGAAGTACGGAATAATTTTTTCTTTCAGATTGTTGGGTCGATACTCTGATAGCTGTGCATACACATTAATTCCTGACCATGTTATTTGCTTTAATTCTTCTTTGACTGATGGAGGAACTTGAATTTCGAGCGGGGAGGTTTCTATTTGGTAATTTGTGTTTTTCAGCAAAGCTAACGAAAATGATGAGGTGCTTTGCACGCTGTTGGGGATAATTGCTAACAATACCGGCCCTATAGCTAGCGCAATAAGTGGAGCTATGGGTTTTAGTTTGGCTGGTGATTCAATGTGAACGTATTTCGCGGGTCTAATAGGAGCGAGAAAGATGGAGGGAAGCATGACGCAAGTAAAGAGAATCCATCCAAAGAATTCATGATCATGCATAAGGCTACTTTTCATTTCTGTCATATCGCCAATCAAGACCAGTAAAAAAATTCGTAGCCAATTTGTTAAAAGGCCCAAGGCAGTTGCTATCGCAAGTGTAAGAAGTGCTTCTTTGGCGTTGTAATTGTTGAGTATGCTTAATAGGTAGCCCAAGAGTATGGATATGGTGAAATAGCGCAACCCAGAGCATCCATCCGCGATATAAATATGGCCAGATGGAATGAAAATATTTTGCCCATCTACTAGCGCAGTAATGCCTACAATATGCACGAGCATGCCGACTATACTGGCGCTCATTGAAACCAATATATCGTTGAGCTGACCGAAAAAAGGCAATGCGAAAATTAATACGCCAAATAAAGGTAGTAAGAAGCGTGCTGTTTTGAGTGAATAGCTCGCGGCGGACAGTACGATGATGCAAAAGAAAAGTACGGTGTTCGCAAGAATTGATATGTTGGCTATAGCGAATATAAGCCATGCCAGAGATAGCAGCCCCAAAGTCGTTATGAGGGCCCAGCGTATAATTTGTTTATCTTGTCTGAAAGGCAGCTTTTGGCAGTTAAATGCAAGATAGAGTAAGGCAAACAAGGTTGGGATGCCGTGGGAGAGCTCTTGATCCCATTTGATCCAGCGAGCGAACAGCGGTTCTAGAGATGATTGAAAGAGAACACCAAATATCAAAAATAGGGCTGTGAGCTGGGTGAGAAGCAGCCAATTGCGATGTGTTTTTTGCCTGTTTTCGGTGGAGGCCATATCCATTCCGCACTGCTCCTGAGCTTGAGTGCGCGAATTCTATACGTTTCCTCCCTCGGTTGCCAAGAATCATCTTGGTTGCCAACGCGCGGCTGTGGGCCGGCTATTGAGGGTTAATCGCTACAAAGTTGCTATAAAGGCCGTTTGTATCAAACACTGCTATTTCAAAGACATAGTCGCCAACTAAATTGCTCAATGATGTTTGTGTTTGAGTGTTGGCTATAGAGGTATATTTGTAAGTGTTCTCGGTAATAGCTCTGTAGCGAATTTCATATCCCCCAATTTCTGTGAAGGTTAATGCAGCACCATTCTCTCGTTGTGATGGGGGCAGCCATTTTAAGTTAACATTACCTGAGACAAGGGATGCTGGAGTGGTTACGTTGAGTAATTTTTGTGCTGACCAATTGCCCGCTGCGTCACCTGCACTAACCCCATACCAGTAGCTCATATCGGGTGATACAGTTTTATCTGAGTAGCTTAGTGTGCTGCTGGTGAGTGTACCGAGCAGAGCCCCATCACGATAAACCCGATAGGCCGTTACGCCAATATTGTCTGTTGCTGCAGTCCAGCTAATATCTACTTGGGTGCTAAAAGCATTCAGCTTGGTTACTTGGGAGGGCTGGGCTGGGATTGTGGTGTCTGCAGCAGCTGAGGACTGCGCAAGTGAGCTGGCTGTCGAGCTTATTTGTACGGAGCTCGTCGAAGATCGTACCGAACTCGTCGAAGATCCAATGGAGCTTGTTTGAGCAGAGCTAATCGAAGAGCTCTGCGAAGTCACCGAGCTTGATGCGCTAGAAGTGACGATAATATTGGGTGTATTTACTGTTAGATTGCTGAGTGCGGACCAGTTACCCACTGCATCCCCGGCGCTAACACTGTAGGTGTAGGTTTTTCCACCTGCCACATCAAAGTCATAGTAGGTGGTGTCAGATGCGAATATCATATCTATTTGAGCTTGGTCACGATAAATTTTATACGAAGTTGTTTTGACATTATCGGACGACGGATTCCAACTTAGCATGACCCTGTCAGCCAGCGTCATTTCCGAAACCAAACCGTTAGGTGTCATTGGCGCTATTGTGTCAATGACTGTGCCTGATTTTGATGAGGCTGAAGATGCACTAGACAAGGTCGCTGATGACAAGCTAGAAGCGCTACTGAGGCTTTTTACGGATGATGCGCTGCTTACTGTGGAAGAAGTTTGCGGTTTGGTATTGGTATTGCTGGCAGTAAAGCCACTTCCACCATCTGTAGAGCCACCGCCACCGCCACCGCATGCACTTAAGATTGACATGGCCAGCACTGCTAAAAATGTGGAAGTTCGTGGGAAGGGGAAGCTAATCATTAACACTACCTACTGCATGGGGCTACGGTTAGATCAAATAGGCCTGAGAGAATCGGCCTCCATTTAATCTATTTGTAGCACCAATAAATCTATTTTGTTGAAATTATTAGGGCAGAATTCTTATTTATCGATGTGTTGCTCGAAATCTGTGATGTCTAGTTCTGCCAAGTTGTGCAGGTTATAGCATGTTTTGTTATAAGTTAATTTATGTGCCGCGATTTTATTCAAAAAGTGTTAATCAGTCCTCATCTGCATGGTGGGTGTGATTGGCGGGCATTTCGTATTTTTTGATGAGGTCATAAAAGGTGGGGCGGGTGATACCAAGTAGTTTGGCTGCAGCGGAAACATTGCTATCGGTCATGCTGAGCGCACGCAAAATTGCATTTTTCTCTGCTTCTTGGCGAACATGGCGCAGGTTGAGCGAGAGTTCGCCGGCTTCAGCGAGGCCAAGATCTTCGCGGGAAAGGTATTTGCCCTCGGCCATAATGACGGCGCGCTTCACTTTATTCTCCATTTC